>NZ_JBNPOQ010000004.1:0-163322 GCF_050315235.1 Bariatricus sp. SGI.019
GAAGAAGTGTTGTAAAATCAGAAAAATGGCTTGACAAACCCAATTTCAAATGATAATTTAATAATCAGTGATAGCATGTTACTTGTTTTTTTGAAAAACGAGGCATTAACTATACATAAATGTAAAAGATATTTATGTGTGTTAGTGCCTTTTTTTATACCATTTTTTATGGAATCTACTCTCTTACTGATGCACATAGATGTCTGAACGCAAAAAGGAAAAGGAGAAAAAAGATGAAAGACAAAATTTTTGGTGTGCTGCAGCGCGTGGGAAGATCCTTTATGCTCCCGATTGCTATCCTGCCTGTAGCCGGACTGTTACTGGGAATCGGTGGTTCCTTCAGTAACGCAACGATGCTCGCAACATATGGATTGGACGGAATCCTGGGTGAGGGAACCGTATTTAACGCCATTTTTCTGGTTATGAAGGATGCGGGAAATATTGTTTTTACGAATCTTCCGATTATATTTGCCATGGGTGTGGCGATTGGTATGGCGAAGAAAGAGAAGGAAGTTGCTGCTCTTGCGGCTGTTATCGCTTTCTTCATCATGCATGCATCCATTGGTGCGATGATTGAGATTGGCGGCGGAGCAGAGACCTTGCTGAATGGAGCGACAACATCTGTATGTGGAATTACATCTCTTCAGATGGGAGTGTTCGGAGGTATGCTCGTAGGACTTGGAGTGGCAGCTCTCCACAATCGTTATTACAAGATTGAATTGCCGCAGGTTCTTTCGTTCTTCGGCGGTACAAGATTTGTTCCGATCGTGTGTTCTTTGGTGTACACTGGAGTTGGTATCGCAATGTATTTTATATGGCCTGTTGTGCAGAGCGGAATCTACGCAATCGGTGATGTGGTATTGAATTCTGGGTATTTTGGAACCTGGGTCTACGGATTGATGGAACGTCTGTTGATTCCGTTCGGTCTGCACCATGTGTTCTATCTTCCGTTCTGGCAGACGGCATTAGGCGGCACACTAGAAGTTGCAGGACAGACGATTGAGGGTGCACAGAACATTTTCTTTGCACAGCTTGCAGATCCTGCGGTAGAGCACTTTGCAGTGTCTGCGACAAGATTTATGTCTGGTAAGTTCCCACTTATGATCTTTGGACTTCCAGGAGCAGCTTTGGCGATGTACAAAACAGCGAAACCGGAAAAGCGCAAAGAAGTAGGCGGCCTTCTGCTGTCGGCAGCATTGACATCCATGTTGACAGGAATTACGGAACCATTGGAATTCACCTTCCTGTTCGTAGCACCTCTTCTATATGGAATTCACTGTGTGTTTGCAGGACTTGCGTATATGTTGATGCATGTCTTTAATGTCGGAGTGGGAATGACATTTTCGGGCGGACTGATTGATATGTTCTTGTTCGGTATTCTACAGGGGAATGCAAAGACCAATTGGATATGGATCGTAATCGTGGGAATTGGATACTTTATTGTATATTACTTCCTCTTTGGTTTTCTGATTCGAAAGTTGGATCTAAAAACACCGGGAAGAGATGACAGTGAAGAAGTGAAGTTATATCGAAGAAGTGATGTGGAAGCAAGAAAGAAAGGGGAAGGTTCAGCGGCAGGAACTACTGTGGATGAATTGTCACAGACAATTTGTCAGGGCCTTGGAGGCAAGAAAAATATCTCAGATGTGGACTGTTGTGCTACCCGACTTCGCTGTACGGTCTATAAAGCGGAACTGGTGAATGATGCGCTCTTGAAATCAACAGGAGCGTCTGGAGTCGTTCATAAAGGAAACGGAGTACAGATTATCTATGGACCGAGAGTTACAGTTATTAAGTCTAATCTGGAAGATTATCTTGAGACAGCACCAGATGAAGAATATGTGGCTGATGTTCAGGAAGAGACGGTAAAAGAGAACCAGAATGAAGAAAAAGAACAGAAAGTTGTGACGACGATCACTATCTCCAGCCCGGTAACGGGTGTTGCAGCTGATCTTGGGACAGCACCGGATGAGGCTTTTGCCGGAAGAATGATGGGCGATGGTGCGGTTGTGACACCGAAGGATGCATATGTGTGCGCACCGGAAGACGGAGAGGTGTGTTTTGTATTCGAGACGAAGCATGCGATTGGATTCCAGACAGATTCTGGAATTGGTCTTCTGATTCATATGGGAATTGATACCGTTAAATTAGAAGGAAATGGATTTGAAGTGTTAGTCGAGAACGGACAAAAGGTGAAAAAGGGTGAGCCGATGCTTAAGATGGATCTGGATTACCTGCAGGCAAATGCACCATCTATGGCATCACCGGTACTTTGTACGGAACTGGAGGAAAATCAGAAGATCCGCCTGTTGAAGGAAGGCGAAATTCAGGCGGGTGAACCGCTTTTTGCAGTGGACTTCTGCGAATAAAGAGAAAGTGTGAGTGGGGAAAAGTATGTACAGGATAAAAAAGGTGTTGAATCATAACACGATCATAGGAATTCAGACCGAGAATCATCAAGAATATCTTATCATGGGCAAGGGAATCGGTTTTGGGAAAAAGGTGAGTGAAAGAGTGGAGGCAAGAGAAGAAGATGCCATCTATTCTCTTCAGGCATCCACAGACCGTGGAGATGCACGTGAACTGGTGAAAGAGATCTCGCCGGAGTGTCTGGAGATTGCGAATGAGGTTCTGGATGAGGCAGAGAAAATATTTGGAAAGATTGACAGAAGTATACTTTTCCCCATGGCAGACCACATTGAGTTTGCAATAAAGAGAATGAAAAACGGTGAGCAGATCAGCAATCCGTTAACGGAAGATATCCGAATTCTGTTCCATATGGAATTCAAGGCTGCAAGCTGTATTGCACCGATCCTGGCAAGAAAAATGAATCTTCGGATCGATGAAGATGAGGTGGGCTACATTGCACTTCATATTCATTCGGCGATTGAAGATGAGAAAGTGTCGCAGGCTATGCAGATGGCTCGCGCAGTCCGGGAATGTATTTCGCTGGTGGAAGAAGAGATTGGAAGGCCAATCGATGTCATGTCGCTGTCTTACAATCGTCTGATGAATCATATACGATATATGGTTGCAAGGGCAATCAGTGGAGAGCAGCTTAAGGTGAACATGAATGATTACATGGGAATTAAGTTTCCACAGGCTTTCCGGACAGCGAAGGTTATCTGCGAGCGGGTTGGAAAAAGTCTGAAGTGTAATCTAAGTGAAGTAGAGATTGGATATCTGGCTATGCATATTGAAAGAGTAACAAGTGATGAACGAGAAAGTTCTGATAATAAATAGGAAAGAATAAAAACAAAAAGGAGATTAAAATTATGAAGACATTTAATTACGTTATTACAGATGAAGTGGGAATCCATGCAAGACCGGCAGGAATGTTGGTAAAAGAAGCAAAGAAATATGAATCACAGATTATGATCAAAAAAGGAGACAAGCAGGCCGATGTCAGAAAACTGATGATGTTGATGGGCATGGGGGTAAAATGTGGCGAAGAAGTCACTGTAGAAGTTAACGGCGCAGATGAAGAAGAGGCATGCGCAGCAATGGAAGCATTTTTCAGGGCAAACTTATAATCAGAAAAGACCAGAGGTAGCAGAGATGGAAGTTTATCAGGGAAAATCAATATTGAAAGGCATTGCCATAGGCAAGCTCTTCTTCTACCAGAAGGGAGAACAGTCCGTAAAGAGAGAGAAGATCCAGGATACTGCAGCAGAGCTCCGGAGATATGAAGCGGCACGGGAAGAAGCGATCGCACAGCTGAATGTTCTGTATGAGAAAGCAGTCAAAGAGGTAGGAGAGGTCAATGCAGCTGTCTTCGAGGTTCATGCCATGATGCTGGAAGATGATGACTATGTAGATTCTATAGTAAATATCATCGAAACACAGCAGGTCAATGCAGAATTCGCGGTTGCGACGACTGGGGATAACTTTGCTGCAATGTTTGCAGAGATGGATGATGATTATTTTAAAGCCAGAGCAGTGGATGTCAAGGATATATCCGAACGGCTTGTGAATGTCCTGAGTGGGAGAAATGATGGTGGGGATCTGGGAGCAGAACCTGTCATCGTTGTGGCGGATGACCTGGCACCAAGTGAGACGGTGCAGATGGACAAGGAGAAGCTGTTGGCATTCGTTACCCGCTATGGTTCTTCTAATTCGCACACGGCAATTCTTGCAAGAACCATGAATATCCCGGCGCTGATCGGAGTAGAGATTCAGGAAGACTGGAATGGAAAACTGGCAGTAGTGGATGGCTATGAAGGAAAACTATACATTGAGCCGGAAGAAGAAGTGCTTACAAAGATGCAGCAGAAGCAAAGAGAAGATCTGGAAGCCAGAGAATTGTTAGAGAAGCTCCGGGGAAAAGAAGATGTAACCCTGGATGGAAAGAAGATTCGTCTGTATGCGAACATTGGAAGTGTGAAGGATGTTGCTGGGGTGTTGGCCAATGATGCGGCCGGTATCGGCCTATTTCGAAGTGAGTTTTTGTATCTGGAAGCTGACGATTATCCGGATGAAGAGGCACAGTTCCAGGCATATAAGACGGTTGCAGAAAATATGGCGGGCAAAAAAGTGATTGTCCGGACGCTTGATATCGGTGCGGATAAACAAGTGGATTACTTCCATATGGAAGAAGAAGAGAATCCGGCTATGGGCTATCGTGCGATCCGCATCTGTCTGGATCGACCGGAAATATTCAAGACTCAGCTGCGAGCCCTTCTTCGTGCAAGCGCATATGGCAATATTGCAATTATGTATCCGATGATTATCTCCGTCGATGAAGTGAGGCAGATCAAGGCGATTGTAGAAGAGATTAAGCAAGAACTGGATGCAAAAGAAATTCGTTACGGAGAAGTTGAGCAGGGGATTATGATAGAGACGCCGGCAGCGGTCATGATCAGTGATCTGCTGGCACAGGAAGTTGACTTCTTCAGTATCGGAACGAACGATCTGACACAATACACACTTGCGATCGACCGCCAGAATATGAAACTTGATAATATCTACGATGCACACCATCCGGCAGTGCTTCGTATGATTCAGACAACCATAGATAATGGACACCAGCATGGCTGCTGGGTAGGTATCTGCGGAGAACTTGGCGCAGATATGACATTGACAGAGACGTTCCTGAAGATGGGAATCGATGAACTGTCCGTATCACCATCATTCGTATTACCGATCCGTAAATTAATCCGGCAGATACGTCTGTAGCAGGGAGGAGGGGCGGGGTTTTTAAAAACCTCCGCCCCTTTTTTGAAAAAATAAAAAAAGTGATTGACAAGCTCGAAAAGTTTATGATATAGTAAAAAATGCGCTATTGTGGAAAGTTATACCGTGATATCGTTCGGAATCTAGTTAAAATATAAATGAGGAGTGAAACGTCAATATGGAGAAAAACAGAATTCGTCCTATCAAAAGTGGAAAAAGTTCACGCATGAGTTATTCCAGACAAAAAGAAGTTCTTCAGATGCCTAACTTGATCGAAGTCCAGAAGGATTCCTATCAGTGGTTCCTGGATGAAGGGTTGAATGAAGTATTTGATGATATTTCCCCGATTACTGATTACAGTGGTCATTTAAGCCTGGAATTTGTTGATTTCACTTTGTGTGAAAAAGACGTGAAGTACACAATCGAAGAGTGTAAAGAGCGTGATGCGACTTACGCGGCACCATTAAAAGTAAGAGTAAGACTTCATAACAAAGAGACAGACGAAATCAACGAGCATGAAATCTTCATGGGAGATCTGCCGTTGATGACCAGTACAGGTACGTTTGTAATTAATGGAGCAGAACGTGTTATCGTAAGCCAGTTAGTGCGTTCCCCAGGTATCTATTATGCAATTGCACATGATAAAGTAGGTAAGAAACTGTATTCATCTACTGTTATCCCGAACCGTGGTGCATGGCTGGAGTATGAGACGGATTCCAATGACGTTTTTTATGTACGTGTAGATAGAACAAGAAAAGTACCGATCACCGTGTTGATTCGTGCGCTGGGAATTGGTACAAATCCAGAGATTGTTGAACTCTTTGGAGAGGAGCCGAAGATCCTTGCAAGTTTTGAGAAGGATGCGGCTACAAACTATCAGGAAGGTCTTCTGGAATTATATAAGAAGATCCGTCCAGGCGAACCGTTGGCAGTGGACAGTGCAGAGAGTCTGATTACCAGTATGTTCTTTGATCCTAGACGTTATGACCTTGCAAAAGTAGGAAGATATAAATTCAATAAAAAGCTGGCTCTTAAGAACCGTATCTCTGGTCAGGTGCTGGCAGAGGATGCTGTGAGTCCAATTACAGGAGAAGTAATTGCAGAAGCCGGAACTAAGATTACCAGAGAACTGGCAGATCAGATTCAGAATGCAGCCATTCCATATGTATGGATCGAAAGACCGGAAGAAGAGAGAAATATTAAGGTTCTTTCTAATATGATGGTTGATCTTGCAGCAATCGTAGATATTGATCCGAAGGAAGTCGGAGTTACCGAACAGGTATATTATCCGGTTCTGGCAGGTATCTTGGAAGAGACCGCCGGTGATGTTGATGAGCTGAAAGATGCGATTAAGAGAGATATCCATGATCTGATTCCAAAGCATATCACAAAAGAAGATATCCTGGCATCTATCAACTACAATATTCATCTGGAATATGGTCTTGGAAATGATGACGATATCGACCACCTTGGCAACAGACGTATCCGTTCCGTAGGTGAGTTGTTACAGAATCAGTACAGAATAGGTCTTTCCAGACTGGAAAGAGTTGTCCGTGAAAGAATGACAACCCAGGATCTGGAAGGTATCTCACCACAGTCACTGATCAATATTAAGCCTGTTACAGCTGCTGTGAAGGAGTTCTTTGGTTCTTCTCAGTTGTCACAGTTCATGGATCAGAACAACCCACTGGGTGAGTTGACCCATAAGAGACGTCTGTCTGCTCTTGGTCCAGGTGGTCTGTCAAGAGACCGTGCCGGATTCGAGGTTCGAGACGTTCACTATTCACATTATGGAAGAATGTGCCCGATTGAGACACCTGAAGGTCCGAACATTGGTCTGATCAACTCTCTTGCCTGCTATGCGAGAATCAACCAGTACGGATTTATTGAGGCACCATATCGTAAGATTAATCATGATGATCCGGCCAATCCGGTCGTAACAGAAGAAGTTGTCTATATGACAGCTGATGAAGAAGATAACTATCATGTAGCACAGGCCAACGAGCCGTTAGATGCAGAAGGACATTTCATCCATAAGAATGTATCCGGTCGTTACCGTGAAGAGACACAGGAATATGAAAGAAGAATGTTCGATTACATGGACGTATCTCCAAAGATGGTGTTCTCTGTTGCTACAGCATTGATTCCTTTCCTGGAAAATGATGATGCGAACCGTGCGCTGATGGGATCCAACATGCAGCGTCAGGCAGTGCCTCTTATGATGACAGAAGCACCAGTTGTAGGTACCGGTATGGAAGAGAAGTCTGCGGTTGACTCCGGTGTATGTGTTGTTGCAGAAGCAGGCGGCGTTGTAGAACGCTCTACTTCTACAGAGATCACCGTTCGTCAGGACGATGGAAGTCTTAAGAAGTATAAATTAACCAAGTTCCTCAGAAGTAACCAGAGCAACTGTTATAACCAGAGACCGATTGTATTCAAGGGTGAACGGGTAGAAGCCGGTGATGTAATTGCTGACGGACCATCTACATCTAATGGTGAGATGGCTCTTGGTAAGAACCCTCTGATCGGATTCATGACCTGGGAAGGTTATAATTACGAGGATGCGGTATTATTAAGTGAAAGATTAGTACAGGAAGATGTCTATACATCTATCCACATTGAAGAATATGAAGCAGAAGCACGTGATACCAAGTTGGGACCAGAAGAGATCACTCGAGACATTCCGGGTGTTGGTGATGATGCCCTGAAGAATCTGGATGAGAGAGGTATCATCCGTATTGGTGCAGAAGTACGTGCCGGAGATATTCTGGTTGGTAAAGTAACTCCGAAGGGAGAGACAGAACTGACTGCAGAAGAGAGACTGCTCCGCGCAATCTTCGGTGAAAAAGCACGTGAAGTAAGAGACACTTCCCTGAAAGTGCCACACGGAGAATATGGTATCGTTGTTGATGCAAAGGTATTTACAAGAGATAATGGTGACGAACTGTCTCCGGGAGTGAACCAGTCTGTTCGTATCTATATTGCACAGAAGAGAAAGATCTCTGTTGGTGATAAGATGGCCGGACGTCATGGTAACAAGGGTGTCGTTTCCCGAGTACTCCCTGTAGAGGATATGCCGTTTTTGCCAAACGGACGTCCTCTGGATATCGTGCTGAACCCATTGGGTGTGCCTTCACGTATGAATATCGGACAGGTATTGGAGATCCACCTGTCTCTGGCAGCAAAAGCATTAGGATTTAACATTGCAACACCGGTATTTGATGGTGCAGATGAAAATGATATTATGGATACACTTGACCTGGCAAATGATTATGTAAATTTAAGCTGGGAAGAGTTCGAGGCAAAGCATAAGGAAGAATTGCTTCCAGAAGTGCTTCAGTATCTGTCCGACAATAGAGATCACAGAAAATTATGGAAAGGTGTTCCGATTTCCAGAGATGGAAAGGTTCGTCTGCGTGACGGAAGAACCGGAGAATATTTTGACAGCCCGGTAACTATCGGACACATGCATTATCTGAAACTGCATCACCTGGTTGATGATAAGATCCATGCACGTTCAACCGGTCCTTACTCACTGGTTACACAGCAGCCGTTAGGTGGTAAGGCACAGTTCGGTGGACAGCGTTTCGGTGAGATGGAGGTATGGGCACTGGAGGCCTATGGTGCATCTTACACATTGCAGGAAATCCTGACTGTGAAGTCAGATGATGTTGTCGGCCGTGTGAAGACTTACGAGGCAATCATTAAGGGTGAGAATATCCCAGAGCCAGGAATTCCAGAATCCTTCAAGGTATTGTTGAAAGAATTACAGTCTCTTGGATTGGATGTACGTGTACTGCGTGATGACAATACAGAAGTAGAGATCATGGAAACTGCCGATATGGGTGAAACTGATTTCCGCTCATTAATTGAAGGAGACAGAAGGTACCATCAGGATGATGATCTTGGGGCACATGGTTACACAGAACAGGAATTCCAGGGTGAAGAACTGGTAGATGTGGAAGAAGAGCCTGAAGATGATGACTTCGATATGGAATTTGAAGAAACTGATGACTATGGATATGACGATATGTCAGATAATGAATAGGAAGGGGTGCCAGTATGCCAGAAAACAATAAGGAACAAACATATCAGCCAATGACTTTTGATGCAATCAAAATCGGTTTGGCATCGCCTGAGAAGATTCTGGAATGGTCAAGGGGAGAAGTTACAAAGCCTGAGACAATTAATTATAGAACCTTAAAGCCAGAAAAAGACGGCTTATTCTGTGAAAGAATATTTGGACCTAGCAAAGACTGGGAATGCCACTGTGGTAAGTATAAGAAGATCCGCTATAAAGGTGTAGTCTGCGACCGCTGTGGTGTTGAGGTCACCAAAGCAAGTGTGCGTCGTGAGCGTATGGGGCATATCGCCCTTGCTGCTCCGGTATCACACATCTGGTACTTCAAAGGAATTCCAAGCCGTATGGGTCTGATTCTTGACCTGTCTCCGAGAACTTTGGAGAAGGTACTGTATTTTGCTTCTTATATCGTATTAGATAAAGGGGAGACAGATCTTCAGTATAAACAGGTGTTGTCTGAGCAGGAATATCAGGAAGCGAGAGAAAAATGGGGCAGTGCATTCCGTGTAGGTATGGGTGCGGAATCCATCAAAGAGCTCCTGGAAGCAATTGACCTGGATAAGGAATACAAAGAATTATCTGAAGGACTGAAAGGTGCAACTGGACAGAAGCGTGCAAGAATCGTAAAACGTCTGGAGGTCGTAGAAGCTTTCCGTGAGTCTGGAAATAAGCCGGAGTGGATGATCATGACAGCAATTCCGGTCATCCCACCAGATCTTAGACCAATGGTTCAGCTGGATGGCGGACGTTTCGCTACCTCTGACCTGAATGATCTGTACCGTAGAATTATTAATAGAAATAACCGTCTGAAACGCCTGCTTGAATTAGGCGCACCAGATATTATCGTTAGAAATGAGAAGAGAATGCTGCAGGAAGCTGTAGATGCTCTGATCGATAACGGACGTCGTGGACGTCCGGTTACAGGACCTGGTAACAGAGCTCTGAAGTCCTTGTCAGACATGCTGAAAGGTAAGTCCGGACGTTTCCGTCAGAACCTTTTGGGTAAACGTGTTGACTATTCTGGACGTTCTGTTATCGTCGTAGGACCAGAACTGAAGATTTATCAGTGTGGTCTTCCAAAAGAAATGGCAATTGAGCTGTTCAAACCATTCGTCATGAAAGAACTGGTTCAGAACGGAACTGCTCATAACATTAAGAATGCCAAGAAGATGGTAGAAAGAGTACAGCCAGAGGTGTGGGATGTACTGGAAGATGTTATCAAAGAACATCCGGTTATGCTGAACCGTGCCCCCACACTGCACAGACTTGGTATTCAGGCATTCGAGCCAATCCTTGTAGAAGGTAAGGCGATTAAGCTTCATCCATTGGTATGTACTGCATACAATGCCGACTTCGACGGAGACCAGATGGCTGTCCATCTTCCGTTATCTGTAGAAGCACAGGCAGAATGCCGTTTCTTACTGCTGTCACCAAACAACCTGTTGAAACCATCTGATGGTGGACCGGTTGCCGTTCCTTCACAGGATATGGTACTTGGTATCTATTATCTGACACAGGAAAGACCTGGGGCAAAAGGAGAAGGAAAAGCATTTAAGAGTGTGAATGAAGCAATCCTTGCTTATGAAAATGATGCCCTGACGCTTCACTCACGTATCAAAGTACGTGTATCTAAGACAATGCCAGATGGAACTGTGAAGACAGGAACCATTGAATCTACACTGGGAAGATTTATCTTTAACGAAATCATTCCTCAGGATCTTGGATTTGTAGACCGTGAAGTAGAAGGCAATGAATTACTGCTGGAGATTGATTTCCACGTAGGTAAGAAGCAGTTAAAACAGATCCTTGAAAAAGTTATTAACACCCATGGATCCACTGCAACCGCAGAAGTTCTGGATGCAGTAAAAT
This sequence comes from Bariatricus sp. SGI.019, assembly GCF_050315235.1. Taxonomy (NCBI): domain Bacteria; kingdom Bacillati; phylum Bacillota; class Clostridia; order Lachnospirales; family Lachnospiraceae; genus Bariatricus; species Bariatricus sp. SGI.019. Next base: position 11,123 of record NZ_JBNPOQ010000004.1, read on the forward strand.
CCATCGGTTACAAATATTCCACCAGAGCGGCTATGACCGTATCTATCTCAGATATGACGGTACCTCCGCAGAAGCCAGAGATGATTCAGAAGGCACAGGATACCGTGGATAAGATCACAAAGAACTTCAAGCGTGGTCTGATCACAGAAGAGGAACGTTACAAAGAAGTTGTTGAGACATGGAAGGCAACGGATGATGCTCTTACAGAAGCACTGTTGTCTGGACTTGATAAATACAACAATATCTTCATGATGGCCGATTCCGGAGCCCGTGGTTCTGACAAGCAGATCAAACAGCTGGCCGGTATGCGTGGTCTGATGGCTGATACAACCGGTCGTACCATTGAGTTGCCTATTAAGTCAAACTTCCGTGAAGGTCTGGATGTATTGGAGTACTTCATGTCTGCTCATGGTGCTCGTAAAGGTCTGTCCGATACAGCGCTTCGTACCGCCGATTCCGGATACTTGACCAGACGTCTGGTTGACGTATCACAGGAACTGATCATTCACGAAATGGATTGTGTGGAAAAGGGTGCTGAGATTCCAGGAATGTATGTAAAAGCGTTCATGGATGGTAATGAAGAGATTGAAAGCTTACAGGAGCGTATTACCGGACGTTATCTGTGTGAAAATATCGTAGATAAAGATGGCAACATTCTTGTAAAAGCGAACCATATGGTAACACCAAAGCGTGCAGAGCTGATCATGAAGAAAGGTGTGGATGAGAACGGGGAACCACTGAAGAAGATCAAGATCCGTACGATTCTGACCTGTAGATCTCACAATGGTGTTTGTGCAAAATGTTACGGTGCTAACATGGCAACCGGTGAGCCGGTGCAGGTTGGTGAAGCAGTAGGTATTATTGCGGCACAGTCTATCGGTGAGCCTGGTACACAGTTGACCATGCGTACATTCCATACGGGTGGTGTAGCCGGTGATGATATCACACAGGGTCTTCCTCGTGTCGAAGAGCTTTTCGAGGCAAGAAAGCCGAAGGGTCTTGCAATCATCACAGAATTTGCAGGAAGAGCCACCATTAATGATACAAAGAAGAAACGTGAAATTATTGTAACCAATAACGAGACCGGAGAGTCAAAAGCATACTTGATTCCTTACGGATCAAGAATCAAGATTCAGGATGGTGTAGAGTTAGAGGCCGGAGATGAATTGACGGAAGGTAGTGTGAACCCACATGATATCCTTAAGATCAAGGGTCTGAGAGCTGTACAGGATTACATGATTCAGGAAGTGCAGCGTGTATACCGTCTGCAGGGTGTTGATATTAACGATAAGCATATCGAGGTCATTGTACGTCAGATGCTGAAGAAGGTTCGTGTGGAAGAAGCTGGTGATACAGAATTCCTGCCAGGAACTAATGTAGATAGACTGGAATTTGAAGATGTGAACGCGGCATTAATTGCAGAAGGTAAAGAGCCGGCAACAGGAGAGCAGATTATGCTTGGTATTACAAAAGCATCACTTGCAACGAACTCCTTCCTGTCAGCTGCATCCTTCCAGGAAACAACGAAGGTACTGACAGAGGCAGCAATTAAGGGTAAGATCGATCCGCTGGTTGGTCTGAAGGAGAACGTAATCATCGGTAAGCATATCCCGGCTGGTACAGGTATGAGAAAATATCGCGATATCAAGCTCGATACAGAGATGTCCATGGATGATGAAATCATGTTAGATGAAGACATGGATGATATGGAAGAAATGATTGATTTCGTAGAAGAATAAAAGATAAAAAGCGAGAAGCCATAAGGTTTCTCGCTTTTTTTGTGGAATATCGATGAGCCAAATACCGATCCTATTTCGTTATTGATAAATCTTATCGTTAACAATATTGACAATCGGTATCAATAAGAATATAATTCCAATGTAAATGATAATCAGTATCAAATCAAGAGGGATGAAATATGAGCCAGGAAGAAAAGGTTGAAGAAGTAATCAGCCAGTTGAAAGAAAAAGGTTATCGAATTACAGATCAGAGAAAGATGTTGCTTCGTATTATTTTGGCAAACGAATGTTCCTCCTGCAAAGAGATATATTTCGCCGCAAAGAAAATTGATGACAAGGTGGGTATTGCTACCGTCTATCGGACAATACAATTGCTGGAGGATATGGAACTGATTCATAAAGAAATGGTAGTGCGGATATAAGAGCCAAATAAGGAAGAAGGAGTGATTATGATGCCACTGACAATGTTAGGTTCAGGCGAAACCGCTTCGATTAAAAGAATCGGCGGACATGACGAAGTGAAAAAATTTCTGGAAAATCTGGGATTTGTGACAGGGGAACAGGTGAAGATTGTGTCGAGTAATGGAGGCAACATAATCGTTCAGGTAAAGGACTCCAGAGTTGCGGTAAGTAAAGGGATTGCGAATAAGATTATGATATAGGAGGAGAAGAGAGGATGCAGACATTAAGAGATGTGAAATGTGACCAGAACGTAAAGGTCGTGAAACTGCATGGTGAAGGAGCAACAAGACGCAGGATCATGGATATGGGAATCACAAAAGGAACAGGAATTTATGTCAGAAAGGTTGCGCCATTGGGGGATCCGGTGGAGGTGACTGTTCGAGGATATGAACTTTCCCTTAGAAAAGCAGACGCAGAGATGATTGAAGTAGAATAGATGAGTCGTACAGGAGGAATGAAAATGGGAGTAAGAATTGCACTTGCCGGTAATCCGAACAGTGGAAAAACAACATTATTTAATGCACTTACAGGCTCTAATCAGTTTGTGGGTAATTGGCCAGGAGTAACCGTAGAGAAAAAAGAAGGTAAGTTAAGGGATAACAAAGATGTCACCGTCATGGATCTGCCGGGAATATATTCCCTGTCACCGTATACACTGGAAGAAGTAGTGGCAAGAAACTATCTGATTACAGAACGCCCGGATGTGATATTAAACATTGTAGATGGAACCAACCTGGAACGTAATTTATATCTGACTACACAGTTGATGGAGCTTGGAATTCCAGTAGTGATGGCAATCAATATGATGGATGTGGTGAAAAAATCTGGTGACCAGATCAACACGAAGGAGCTTTCTGAAAAACTGGGATGTGAAATTGTAAGCATATCTGCTTTAAAAGGAGAAGGTGTAAAAGAAGCCGCAGCGAAAGCAGTAAAACTTGCAGAAAAGAAAGCATCTGCACCAGTCCATGAATTTGCAGCGGAAGTAGAATCCGTGTTAGATGAGATTGAAACCGTGCTGACGAATGTGCCGGAAGAGCAGAAGCGTTTCTATGCGATCAAACTTTTTGAGCGTGATGACAAGATTCAGGAACAGTTAAAACAGGCGCCTGATGTTGAAAATATTGTTGCAGCAGCTGAGAAAGCATTTGACGATGATGCAGAAAGTATCATTACAAATGAGCGTTATGCATACATATCTTCTGTGATAGGTGACTGTCTGAAGAAGGCAAATAAAGAGAAGTTGACGACATCTGATAAGATTGACAGAGTCGTTACGAACCGTTGGCTTGCACTTCCTATTTTTGCTGTCGTTATGTGGATTGTGTATTATGTATCCGTTACAACAGTAGGAACTTTCGTGACGGATTGGACCAATGATGTGCTGTTTGGTGAGATCATTCCGCCGGCAATCGAAAGCTTCCTTGTAAGCATTAACTGTGCAGACTGGCTGCAGGGATTGATCCTGGATGGTATTGTAGCCGGGGTTGGAGCAGTGCTTGGATTCGTACCACAGATGCTTGTATTGTTCATCTTCCTGGCATTCCTGGAATCTTGCGGATATATGGCTCGTATAGCGTTTATCATGGACAGAATTTTCCGTAAATTTGGTTTATCCGGTAAGTCCTTCATCCCAATGCTGATTGGTACCGGATGTGGAGTTCCTGGAATTATGGCCTCTCGTACAATTGAAAATGAGCGCGACAGAAGAATGACGATCATGACGACAACTTTCATCCCGTGCGGAGCAAAATTACCGATTATTGCATTGATTGCAGGTGCATTGTTTGATGGAGCATCCTGGGTTGCGCCAAGTGCATATTTTGTGGGAATCGCTGCAATTATCTGCTCTGGAATCATTCTGAAGAAGACAAAGATGTTCGCGAGAGATCCGGCACCGTTTGTAATGGAGCTTCCTGCATATCATCTTCCAACTGTAGGAAATGTCCTTAGAAGCATGTGGGAAAGAGGCTGGTCATTTATCAAGAAAGCAGGTACCATCATCTTACTGTCTACGATCTTCGTATGGTTTACTTCAAACTTCGGCATTGTAGACGGACACTTTGGTATGGTAGATGATTTGAGCCAGGGATTTTTGGCAAATATCGGAAAAATCTTTGCATGGATATTCATTCCGCTTGGATGGGGAGACTGGAAAGCAGCCGTTGCGGCAATTACTGGTCTGGTAGCAAAGGAAAATGTCGTGGGTACATTCGGTATCCTCTATGGATTCGCTGAAGTAGCAGAAGATGGTTCTGAGATCTGGGGCACTCTGGCAGCAAGTATGACAACGATCGCAGCATATTCCTTCCTGGTATTCAACCTGCTGTGTGCACCTTGCTTTGCGGCAATCGGAGCGATCAAGCGTGAGATGAACAGTGCAAAATGGACCTGGTTTGCAATCGGATATCAGTGTGTATTTGCTTATGCAGTGTCATTGTGTATCTATCAGTTTGGCTCTCTCTTCACTGGTGGAGGAGTTGGAATTGGAACGATTGCAGCGGTTCTGGTAGTTATCGGATTCCTCTATCTGTTGTTCAGACCGTATAAAGAGAGCACTTCACTGAATATGAACATATCCAGCGTCAAGGCAAGAAAAGCAAAGGCATAATAAGAGGATTATTTAGATAGAAAGAAGGAGATTCTATGGCATTAGCAGTAAGCAGTATCGTGTCAACAACAATTGTAGGAGCTGTATTATTAGTAATTGTTGCGCTGATTATCAGAAGTATGTGGAAAAAGAAAAAATCAGGCGGAGGATGTGGCTGTGGGTGTAGCGGCTGTTCTGGACAGTGCCAGGGGAAAGATCTGGAGAAGGATAAGTTATAAGTGAATTATATCTTAAGAATAGACAGATGAAGCAGGATTATTATGATCCTGCTCCATCTGTCTGTTCAGTTAAAGTTTGGTTAGCATTCAGATGAATACAAAGACGTGTATCTCCCGGTGAGCTTTCAACAGATATTCCATATTCTATTCCTTCATATAATCGAATTTTATTATGAATATTGATAATTCCAATTCCTTCGGATCCATTAAATGAGGCATTGATATCCGCCGGGGCGTCTTGTGTCAGTATCTTATTCAATTCTATTAATATATTTTCATCAAATCCAATTCCATTGTCTTGCAGAAGAATATAAAGTTCTGAGCCTTTACGGTAAGCAGATATCTTAATCATTCCATTGTTCTCGATAGAATCCAATCCGTGAAAAATAGCATTTTCTACAAGTGGCTGAAGAATCATCTTAGGAATCAGACATTGCTTTGTATCATCATGAATATCCAGACTGTAGGAGATACGATCTTGAAACCGTACCTGAATCATATAGAGATATTTATCAATAATTGTCAATTCATCATTCAGAGGGACCAGAAATGCTCCTTTAATAGAGTAGCGAAAAAGATCTGCCATATTAGTACATATTTGTGCAACCTCGGGTATGCCATGGATTAAAGAGATGCCTCGCATACATTGAAGCATATTATATAAAAAATGTGGATTAATCTGGCTTTGATAGGCATAAATCTGAGTCTGCTTTTTACTGATCTCCATTTCATAAAGCCGGGCCTGCGAAGTGATATTTTTTTGATTCAGTGAAGCGATTCTTGTAAGAAGAGCATTAATATGGGAAGCAATAGAGCCGATCTCATTATTCAGTTTTGTGTGAAGCTGAAGTTCGTGCTGCATATAATCGGTAGACTCGATTGCTTCGTTCAATTGATGAATCGGTTTGATAATTATATGGTGAACGGCAATTGAAAGATAAAGGATGCAGAAAAAGAGCAAAAATGCCAAGGCAATCAATAATTCGGATTGTTCGTCTTTGAATAGATGTAATTGCTCATTATAAATGGTGCCGGTAACAGACAGATTCGTATTCGGTATGTTTTCGATTTCATAAAAAAGTTCTTGGGTTGTAGCCTTAGAGAAGGAACTTTCGGGACTATTTGAATATAATATATTGCCTGTTGTGTCATCTGTGATATTTAGAGACATATCTGTTGTCGAGTTCACAAGCTGGTTCAAAGTATCTGTTTTACAGATAATAGCAATATTACCAAGATGTTTTCCAAAATCTTTTGAAAAAGTTGTCATATATATTGGGCTGAAATAGATCATATAAGGCGTATTTGTGACAGGTTGGATATAGAACTCAAAATAACTTTCGGTGTTTCTTTGTTCATCCATAAAATGTTCAACCGTAAAATCTTCCATATCAGCAGGAATATAACTGACCATACTTGTTGGAGAGTTCTTGTCCCAGACTATGATATCTACAAGACCAGGCGTATAGGAGTGTGCCATGCCGATCAAGGTGGAGAATGATTGCCGCTGTAATTGATGCGTATCTGTAGATGCACTTAACAGATAAGACTGGGTTTCTTCTTGCGAAGCAAATATAGTGGAAGTTTTTTTCATGCTGGTAGTCATGGAAACAATATTTATCTTGACATTCTCAATTGTTGAAGAGCAATATCCCTTTAAATTCTCAGTTTGTTCATCTAGCATCTGAAACATCGTATAGCTGCTGAATGCCAAAATGATAAGAAGATTCCGTATCTTTTCAATTGTGGTTTTACCTCTTACAGTGCCTGGGTTAGTGGCAACCGGAATTTTTTCTTTTATTAATGGGTGGAACGAATATCTATTTGCAAGTACTTTTATGAAAAGTTATGAGAACTGGACATTGCCTGTTGGTATTGCCAGTTTTCAAGGACAGTATACGACGAATTGGGGAACGCTTATGGCGGGTGCAGTTCTGATTACAATACCAGTTGTAATTTTGTTCTTGCTTTTGCAGAAGCATCTGGTAAGTGGAATGACTGCCGGTGCCGTAAAACAATAATGATAATGAAAGAAGGAAAAGAATATGGAGATTAAGCAGGTTCGAATGGGAATTGTTGGGGCTGGAACATGGGGCGAGACACACGCTTCAATCTATGCAGAGCATTTGTTCGCAGATCCAGTCGCTATCTGTGATATGAATGAACAACGGGCAAGGGAGATTGCAGAAAAATATGGTATTAGAAAAGTATATACAGATTATCATGATCTGGCAGCTGATGAAGAAGTAGATGCAGTTGCGATTGTAACCCCGGATTTTGCACATGCAGATATTGCTGTGGCAATGGCAGATGCAAAAAAGAATATTTTGATAGAAAAACCATTGGCAACGACAAGGGAAGACATTGCAAGAATCTGTGAGGCAGTGGAGAGAAATCAGGTACGCTGTATGGTGGATCTGCATAACCGCTGGAATCCTCCGTTCAATACGGCAAAACAAGAGATCTCTTCGGGTAAGTTAGGAAAGCCGTATACTGCCTATATTCGGCATAGTGATGTGAAGTGGGTAGCTACAGATATGCTTTCGTGGGCATCAAAATCATCTATTTTATGGTTCCTTGGAAGTCATAGCCTGGATTCGCTTAGGTGGCTGCTCGATTCAGAAGCAAAAAGAGTATACTCCGTAAAAAAAGAAGGAATTTTGAAAGAACTGGGAGTGGATACTCCAGATGTGTATTTAACAACGATTGAATTTGAAAATGGTGCAATCGCACATATGGAAAATGGATGGGTTACACCAAATGGAAATCGGAATATCAATGATTTTCGATGTAGTGTAATGTGTACAGAGGGAATGATCAGTTTGGATCTTTCCAGTCATAATCTGATAGAAGAAGTGACTGAAGAAAAGGCAAGTGTACCTGATATATTGGTGTCTAATATGGTCTTTGACAGGTGTAAAGGTTTATCGTATGAAAGCATCCGAGATTTTGTTGATCGTTTAGTAGATGGAAGAGAATTTCGTGTGACATTAGAAGATGCAAGAAAGACCGCATTGGCTATTATCGCTATACATGAATCAGCAGATACAGGAGTGCCGGTTGATATCGAATATTAACTTGATTATCTCACAATATAGTTTGTTTTTTGCTTTGTAAAGAAGGGGAGAGTTCATCTTCTCTTCTTTGCAGTTGCGATGTGTTTATTATAGAAGGAATATGTTAAAATAGATATCAGAAAGGGGTGGCCTACATGATTGACGGACATATTCATTATGCCAAAAGTATTGGTTTGGATAGATTACAGCATGTAATCCAAAAGTATCATTTCTCAGCAATTGCACTCCAGTGTATTCCAGGAGGAAATGGAATGGCTGTTGAGCAGGATGCATTTGAATTCAGGAAGAGCTGCAAAATTCCGGTGTATATATTTGGAGGCCTGGATCGGAGAATATATAGTCTACATCCTGATCGGATGCAGGAGGCGCTTCTTCAGGAAGCGGACAGGCTTATGAAGATCGGGTGTGTTGGAATCAAGATGCTGGAGGGAAAACCGAATGTTCGAAAGCAATATCCGATTCCAGATTTTGACAGTGCATTGTGGGAAGATTATTGGGAGTATCTGGAAGAAAAACAGGTACCTGTGTATATGCATGTGAATGATCCGGAGGAGTTCTGGAATCCGTTAGAAGTGTCAGAGTTTGCGAAAAAGGCTGGGTGGTTTTATGATTCCACTTATATCAATAATGAAGAACAGTATCGACAGATTTTGCAAGTGTTGGAAAATCATCCGAAGCTTCGCATTTTATTTCCACATTTTTTCTTCCTGTCTAAGCAGCTTGACCGACTTTCGGAGATATTAGACCGGTATCAGAATGTTTACATAGACATTACACCAGGAATAGAATTGTATTATAATCTGTCAGCACAGCAAGAGAAGGCAAAGCGATTTTTTGACAGATATCAGGAGCGGATTTGCTTTGGTACGGATATTGGCGCACGTGCAGTGATAAAAAAAGAACCCACATTTCTTTCTATAGAAGAGTGTGAATCCAGAATGCATCTGATTACGGGATTTCTTGAGACAAAAGGACCATATATTTTGAAACCGGATGGATATTATGTGGCGGGAAATGAGGAACGGCAGATGTGCGGATTAGGATTACAGGAAGAAATCCTTGACAAAATATATGAGAAGAATTTTTTGAGATTTGCAGCAAAATGATGATAATGTAGAAGATAAATTGACTTTTTTTGTACAACAGTCTATAATAGTCTCTAGTAGAAATCGGCAGAGATGGTCTGCCGGTTTCCTAACGTTTAATATTTAATATTAGAAAGGTTGGGGAAAATAATGGACCAAAACAAAGTGGCAAGAGTATTAAAATCAATGGAGGAACATGAGATCCCACAGATGATCGTATCAGATCCAGTGGCTATTTTCTATCTTACTGGAAAATGGATTATCCCAGGAGAAAGATTATTAGCATTATATCTGAATGTAAATGGCAATCATAAACTGGTAATTAATAAGCTATTCCCACAGGAGAAGGATCTTGGAGTAGATCTTGTATGGTATGATGACATCGAAGACGGTGTTGAGATCTTAAGCAGATTTGTAGAAAAAGATAAAGTTATGGGTATCGACAAGACATGGCCGGCAAGATTCTTGATTCGTCTGCAGGAGCTGGGCGGAGGAAGCAAGTTTGTAAATGGTTCTCCGATCATCGACTATATCCGTATGGTAAAAGATGAAAAAGAACAGGAATTGATGAGAGAATCTTCCAGACTGAATGATATCGCTATGGAAAGATTAATCCCATGGGTTGTAAAAGGATTAACAGAAAGAGAACTGAATGCTAAGATTCGTGAGATTTATAAAGATCTTGGATGTGAGGATGTATCCTTTGATCCAATCACAGCATACGCAAAAGGTGCTGCAGATCCACATCATGTAACAGATGATTCCAAGGGAAAACGCGGTGATTGTGTAATCCTTGATATCGGAGCATTCAAAGACAACTATGCATCTGATATGACAAGAACAGTATTCATCGGTGAAGTATCTGACCGTGCAAGAGAAATCTACGATATCGTTGTAGAAGCTAACAGACGTGGTATCGAAGCTGCAAAACCAGGCAACAGAATGTGCGATGTTGACCTCGCTGCAAGAAATTACATAGAAGAAAAAGGTTACGGACAGTACTTTACACACAGAACCGGACACTCCATCGGTCTTGAAGATCATGAATTCGGTGATGTATCTTCTGTAAATGAAGATATCATCCAGGTTGGACAGTGCTTCTCTGTAGAACCAGGTATCTATATCGCAGAAGAAGGTATCGGTGTTCGTATCGAAGATCTTGTTATCATTACAGAAGATGGATGCGAAGTATTGAACAGCTTCACAAAAGATCTGATCGTAGTACCAGAAGAGTAGAATATCAGAGAGTATTATTAAAGAGCAGTCACTTGGTTGACTGCTCTTTTTGAAGTTATAGAGATAAAATTGTGAATTACACTTAATATAATCCTGCAACTTTGCATCCCAGTAATACAAGAACGAGCAGGATACTTGGCTTGGCAATCTTACTTCCATTTTTCATAACAAGACCGGCTCCGATATATCCGCCCAACATATTGCAGACGGCAGCAGCAAGACCGAGTGGAATCAGGACTTGTCCGTTGAATAAAAATACAACCAGCGAAGTAATATTTGTCGTCAGGTTGATGACCTTAGCCTGCGCGTTGGCTGTCTTAATACTTAATTTTGCAAATATTGTAAATGCAATGATCAGAAATGTTCCGGTTCCGGGGCCATAGAAACCATCATAACAACCAATGATAAAAGCAGCGAGTGTAGCTGTCAGGTAAGTACGTCGATCCAGTGTAATCTCGTCAGATCCTTCATCGTTGAACAGCTTCTTATTCAACACCAGGAAAGCGGATATGGGAAGAATGATAATTAACACATAAGATAATATTTTCTCCGGGATCATCAGGGAAAGATGAGAACCGATGAATGAACCGATAATTGCTGCAGCCACAGAAGGTATGGATAATCTCAGATTGATCAGACGATTGCGGGCAAATCGAAAAGTAGCAAGCGCCGTCCCAAAAGGAGAAGACATTTTATTAGTAGCCACTGCGGTGTGAGGAGGCAGCCCTGCAATCAGATAAGCTGGCAGAGAGATTAATCCCCCACCGCCGCCGATAGCATCCACAAGGCCTGCAAGGAATACGAGAGGACAGACGATTGCAAAAGTGTATATTGACAATTCCATGATAGGTTCCTTTCTATTGTAAAAATCTTACAAATCATTATTTTATAGTAAGAACACAGTAGAATCAAGCAGATATTATAGTCGTGAAAAAGTTCACATTTTATCAGGGTTATGTTACAATAACATACAAGCGAATTTTTTGAAACACAAGATCAGGAGGATAGGAATATGAACAGGGAACAAGCACATGATATCTTAATGAAATATATGAAAGGTGAGAATTATATTACCCATTCGTATGCGGTGGAAGCAATTATGAAGGGACTGGCGAAACGCCTTGCACCGGATGAAGTAGAATATTGGGGAATCGTAGGTCTTCTTCATGATCTGGATGAAGAGCAATGCGACTGGCAGCACGATCTGAGCGTGCATGGACCAACATCTGTAGAGATTCTGAAAAAAGAGGGAATTGATGATAAGGTATTGTTTGATGCAATCTGTGCACACAATCCAAAGAGTGGAGTAAAAGCAAAGACGAATCTTCAGTACGCAGTTCTGGCGGCAGACCCAATGAGTGGATTTGTGAAAGCTGTCGCACAGATTTATCCGGATAAGAAGATTGCAAGTGTAAAGCACAAATCCGTAATGAAGCGTTTTAATGAAATGCGGTTTGCAAAGGGTGCTAACAGAGATTATATGGAAGCGATTGAGTTTACCGGACTTAGTCTTGATGATTTAATTGACGTTGCGTTAGAAGAGATGGGCGCAATTGCAGATGTATTGGGATTATAATCAGAAATCCATGAAAAAAGTGATATTTACATTGCTGGTAATTCTGTGGATGGCTGTAATCTTTTCTTTTTCTGCAAAACCAGCGGATCAGTCTGAAGAGATGAGCCAGTCTGTAGGGCGTAAGATTGGTGAGCTGTTTGAACCAGGCTTTGAAAAGTGGCCGGAATCCGAACAAATGGCTTATGCAGAACGGATTGACTATCCGGTCCGCAAATGTGCCCATGCTACAGAATATATCATTCTGGGAATTCTACTTATGGCAGTGGGTGAGAGTTATCGTATTGGCAAGAAGTTACGGCTGGCTTTCGTGATTGGCGCAGCCTATGCTTGCAGTGATGAGGTCCATCAGTTGTTTGTGCCCGGACGAAGCGGACAGGTCACAGATGTGTTGATTGACTGCGCAGGATTGTTGGTCGGAATTATATTTGTACTGATGATTCAGCACATATACAATATATAACAAGAAACAAAAAACAATAGTGAAAAAATGTAAAAACCCTTGACAATAAGGGAAATTCGTAATAAACTGATTGAGCGTGCATTGGAATGCATAGTATTTTTTTGCGCGTAAATATTTACACATTAAGCAACTTATTATAATCGTAGGAGGTGAAAGAGAATGCCAACATTTAACCAGTTAGTAAAGAAAGGACGTCAGACATCTGTAAAGAAGTCTACAGCTCCAGCGCTTCAGAAAGGGTATAACTCTTTAAGAAAGAAGAGTATCGATGCATCTGCTCCTCAGAAGAGAGGCGTATGTACAGCAGTTAAGACAGCTACACCAAAGAAGCCTAACTCAGCACTTAGAAAGATCGCCAGAGTACGTCTTTCTAACGGTATCGAAGTAACAAGCTACATCCCGGGTGAAGGACACAACCTTCAGGAGCATAGCGTTGTTCTTATCCGTGGAGGAAGAGTAAAAGACCTTCCAGGTACAAGATATCATATCGTTAGAGGTACACTTGATACAGCAGGTGTTGCCAAGAGAAGACAGGCACGTTCTAAATACGGTGCTAAGAGACCAAAAGACGCTAAAAAATAATGCCTGAACAGTTAGTGAATGCGAGTGATAAACGAAGCATGAACTTAATGTGAGGGTAGTTCTTCGGAATGTAATGACGAGGAACTTCAGTATCTAATGTAGTCACAAACAGAACTATGATTAAGTAAGTTGCAGGTATATAGATTGTATGCCCAGCACTACACAGTATCATTAGAAAGACACATGTGAGTACCGATGAATTAATCAGAATGTTTAAGGAGGGAAGAACCGTGCCACGTAAAGGACATACTCAGAAAAGAGACGTATTAGCAGATCCATTATACAACAGCAAAGTGGTAACAAAACTTATCAATAACGTTATGTTAGACGGTAAGAAAGGTGTAGCACAGAAGATCGTATATGGAGCTTTTGAAAGAATCGCAGAGAAATCCGACAAGCCGGCAATCGAAGTATTCGAAGAGGCTATGAACAACATCATGCCAGTACTTGAAGTAAAGGCAAGACGTATCGGAGGAGCGAACTACCAGGTACCAATCGAAGTCAGAGCTGACAGAAGACAGACTTTAGCACTTCGCTGGCTGACATTGTATTCTCGTAAAAGAGGAGAGAAGACAATGGAAGAAAGATTGGCAAATGAAATCCTTGATGCAGCTAACAACACTGGCGCATCAGTGAAGAAGAAAGAAGACATGCACAAGATGGCTGAAGCAAATAAAGCATTTGCTCACTATAGATTCTAGGAGGCAACAATGGCTGGAAGAGAATATCCATTAGAGAGAACTAGAAATATCGGTATTATGGCACATATTGATGCTGGTAAGACCACACTGACAGAGCGTATTCTTTACTATACCGGTGTTAACTATAAGATTGGTGATACTCATGAAGGTACTGCTACCATGGACTGGATGGAACAGGAGCAGGAGAGAGGTATCACAATTACTTCTGCAGCTACAACATGTCACTGGACACTGGAAGAAAACTGCAAGCCAAAACCGGGTGCATTAGAGCATCGTATCAATATCATTGATACCCCAGGACACGTTGACTTTACTGTTGAGGTTGAACGTTCACTTCGTGTACTGGATGGTGCAGTTGGTGTGTTCTGTGCTAAAGGTGGTGTTGAGCCGCAGTCAGAAAACGTATGGCGTCAGGCTGACACATACAACGTACCTAGAATGGCATTCATCAATAAGATGGACATTTTGGGTGCAGATTTCTACAATGCCGTTGAGCAGATTAAGACAAGACTTGGAAAGAATGCAATCTGTCTGCAGCTGCCAATCGGTAAAGAGGATGACTTTAAAGGAATCATTGATTTGATGGAAATGAAAGCTTACATCTATAATGATGACAAGGGTGATGACATTTCTATCGTAGATATTCCGGAAGATATGCAGGATGATGCAGAACTCTATCGTTCAGAGCTGGTAGAGAAGATCTGTGATCTGGATGATGATCTGATGATGGAATACCTTGAAGGTAATGAACCATCTGTTGAAGATATGAAGAGAGTACTGAGAAAAGCAACTTGTGAATGTACAGCAGTTCCGGTATGCTGTGGTTCTGCTTACAGAAACAAAGGTGTACAGAAGATGCTGGATGCAGTTATCGAGTATATGCCTGCTCCAACAGATATTCCACCAATTCAGGGTGTTGATGAGGATGGAAATGAAATCGTAAGACATTCTTCTGATGAAGAACCTTTCTCAGCTCTTGCATTCAAGATTATGACAGACCCATTCGTTGGTAAGCTGGCATACTTCAGAGTTTACTCTGGTACAATGAACTCCGGTTCTTATGTACTGAATGCAACAAAAGGTAAAAAAGAACGTGTTGGACGTATCCTTCAGATGCATGCCAACAAGAGAGCCGAACTGGACAAAGTATATTCCGGTGATATCGCTGCAGCAATCGGATTTAAGTTCACTACAACAGGTGATACGCTTTGCGATGAGCAGCATCCAGTAATTCTGGAGTCTATGGAATTCCCAGAGCCGGTTATCGAGCTCGCTATCGAGCCAAAGACAAAAGCTTCCCAGGGTAAACTTGGAGAATCTCTTGCAAAACTGGCAGAAGAAGACCCGACATTCCGTGCACATACAGATCAGGAAACAGGTCAGACGATCATCGCTGGTATGGGTGAGCTTCATCTGGAAATCATCGTTGACAGACTTCTTCGTGAGTTCAAGGTAGAAGCTAACGTAGGTGCTCCTCAGGTTGCTTACAAAGAAGCATTTACAAAACCAGTTGACGTTGACAGCAAATACGCAAAACAGTCAGGTGGACGTGGACAGTACGGACACTGTAAAGTTAAATTTGAACCAATGGATGTTAACGGTGAGGAGACATTCAAGTTCGAGTCTACAGTCGTAGGTGGAGCTATTCCGAAGGAATATATCCCAGCTGTAGGAGAAGGTATTGAAGAGGCTATGCAGTCTGGTATCCTTGGAGGATTCCCGGTTGTTGGTGTTAAGGCTAACGTATACGATGGTTCTTACCACGAAGTCGATTCAAGTGAAATGGCATTCCACATTGCAGGTTCTCTTGCATTCAAGGATGCTATGAAGAAGGCATCTCCGGTACTTCTTGAGCCTATTATGAAGGTTGAAGTAACAATGCCGGAAGAGTACATGGGTGATGTTATTGGTGATATCAACTCACGTCGTGGACGTATTGAAGGTATGGACGATCTTGGCGGTGGTAAGATTGTTCGTGGATACGTTCCATTGTCAGAAATGTTTGGATACTCTACAGATCTTCGTTCCAGAACACAGGGACGTGGAAACTACTCAATGTTCTTCGAGAAATATGAGCCAGTTCCGAAATCTGTACAGGAAAAAGTATTATCAACCAAAAATGATTAATTAAATGTTAAAAAGGCTTGAAAAACCGTATGATTTGAAATATAATCAGAGATAGCCGAGCAAACGTAAATTATTAAATATGCCTTTGAAGGCGCTATAATAAGGAGGATATTCAAAATGGCAAAAGCTAAATTTGAAAGAACAAAACCACATTGTAATATCGGTACCATTGGTCACGTTGACCATGGTAAAACAACTCTGACAGCTGCTATCACAAAAGTTCTGTCTGAGAGAGTAGAAGGAAACGCTGCTGTAGCATTCGATAACATCGATAAAGCTCCAGAAGAAAGAGAACGTGGAATCACAATTTCTACAGCTCACGTTGAGTATGAGACAGCTAATCGTCACTATGCACACGTTGACTGCCCAGGACATGCTGACTACGTTAAGAACATGATCACAGGTGCTGCACAGATGGATGGAGCTATCCTTGTTGTAGCTGCTACTGATGGTGTTATGGCTCAGACAAGAGAGCACATCCTGCTTTCTCGTCAGGTAGGTGTTCCTTACATCGTTGTATTCATGAACAAATGTGATATGGTTGACGATGAAGAACTTCTTGAATTAGTAGAAATGGAAATCCGTGAACTGTTAGATGAGTATGAATTCCCAGGAGATGATACTCCGATTATCCAGGGTTCTGCTCTGAAAGCTCTTGAAGATCCATCTGGAGAATGGGGCGACAAGATCATGGAACTTATGGATGCTGTAGACAGCTACATTCCAGATCCACAGCGTGCAACAGATCAGCCATTCCTTATGCCTGTAGAGGACGTATTCTCTATCACAGGACGTGGAACAGTTGCTACTGGTAGAGTAGAGCGTGGTGTTCTTCATGTATCTGACGAAGTAGAAATCGTTGGTATTCACGAAGAGACAAGAAAGACTGTTGTAACAGGTGTTGAGATGTTCCGTAAGCTTCTTGATGAGGCTCAGGCTGGTGATAACATCGGTGCACTTCTTCGTGGTATTCAGAGAACTGAAATCGAAAGAGGACAGGTTCTTGTTAAACCAGGTTCAGTAACATGCCATAGAAAATTCACAGCTCAGGTTTACGTTCTGACAAAAGATGAAGGTGGACGTCATACTCCATTCTTCAACAACTACCGTCCACAGTTCTACTTCAGAACAACAGACGTAACAGGTGTCTGCAACCTTCCAGAAGGTGTAGAGATGTGTATGCCTGGTGATAACGTAGAGATGACAATCGAACTGATTCACCCAGTTGCTATGGAGCAGGGACTTCGTTTCGCTATCCGTGAAGGTGGACGTACTGTTGGTTCAGGTCGTGTTGCTACAGTTATCGAGTAATACAATCTGAATATAGATTTGTTATCGCAAGATAACGTTGTGTCCAAACGTAAGATACCCGTAGAACTTCGGTTCTACGGGTTTTTCTGTTGCCTGGAAATATATAAAAGGGCAGAAAAGAATAACGAACAGTATAGAAAAACGGTTGCCGGGAAAGAGTCCTGACAACCGTTTGTGATAACAGAATGATAACAAAATTTTGAAAGTTGATTGACAAATTTGAAATCAATGCTATACTACCACTATAATTAAGTTAGCAATAGGTTCTGGTTCGATTCCAGATATCGCCACCATATTAGGAATTCTTTTGAGTTCTATGATTTCGGGAATAGTATATGACATCGAAAAGTGCATTTACAAGAAAGGAATTGATATTATGAAAAAAGAAATCTTATTAGTAGGTTTGGGTATTTGCGGCGATATGGTGTAATGGTAGCATGGAATAATAAGCAATTCCCCCAGACCACCAAAAATAAAGAGCTCTTCGTGAGCTCTTTTTCTTATGCACAAAATTAAGTCAGATCATATGTCTTGATGTCATTGCCTTCAGTGCCCTTCTTAACGATAGTATGGCAACCTATCGTAGTTCCCATAGCACGCAGTTTCCATTCTTCCTGGGTAGCGTTGAGCTTATCCAGTTCTTCCTGTCTTTTATCTTCATCTTCAATAGCTAATATTTCAGCTTTTTCCTTTTCATAGACACTTTTAAATTGACACCATTTCCTGAAAAAGTCCTGCATTGTAGGATTATCAAAAGTCAGTGAAATCTTCTGCTCAGGTGTCTCGGCAAGTGAGAGGTTCACTGAATTATCAATAGAAAACAACAGAGAGAGTACATCTCCGACTGTTTCAATATTAAAATCCAGAAAAACACTTACATTTAATCCCAGCGCAGTTGCTATCTTTTCTAACTGATCCGGTTTTGGATTTCGGATTCCAAGTTCATATTTTCTGATCGTACCTACGTTAATGCCGGACAGCTCGGCTAACTGTATCTGACTGTATCCTCTGAATTCCCGGTATGCCCGGATTTTTTTACCTACCATAACATGCTGCCTCCTTAATAATATTTGTGCTTCTATTCTAGCACAAAAGTGAATGATACAAAAGAGTGAGATTTAACAAATTGCTGATACGCAAGCAATATGCATGGAATTGAAAAAATAAATTCGCAAATGTTTATTGACAAATTCACAAAAGTGAATTATTATAAGAGAACAACGTAAGAGTCACAAAAGTGACTGGAAAGGAGGACGCTATGAGAACTAATTATATGATGAATGTTGATGATGTCATGGAAGAATTAGGTGTGAAACGCAGTAAAGCATATTCTATTCTGAAGCAGCTCAATGATGAACTGGCAAAGGAAGGATATGTAGCAGTTCGTGGAAAGATTCCACGTCCCTACTGGGAAACAAAATTTTATGGATGCTCTCAGAGAGCAGTATGAAGGAGGAGTTAAGATGTCAGCTTACAAGGACAAAACACAGGGAACCTGGTATGTGAGTTTCCGTTATATTGACTGGACAGGAAAGAAAACGCAGAAGCTGAAAAGAGGGTTCAAGACAAAGAGAGAAGCATTGAATTATGAAAAGGAATTCATGAGAAAGACTGCAGCGGATATGAAAATGGAGATGGGAAGTTTCATTGAAGTTTATTTTGAAGATAAGAGAAAAGAACTCAAAGAAAATTCAATCCGAAATAAGCAGCACATGATGGAGAAGCATATTGTTCCATATTTTGGAACAAGAAAAATGAATGAGATTACACCGGCTGATGTAATCCAGTGGCAGAATACCATTCAAGAAAAAGATTACAGCAAGACTTATGAACGCATGATTCAGAACCAGTTGAATGCATTGTTTAATCATGCACAGAAAATTTACAATCTGAAGGAAAATCCATGTAAGAAAGTAAAAAAGATGGGAAAATCGGATGCAAATAAGCTGGAATTCTGGACGAAGGCAGAATACGACAGATTTATTGCCGGGATTGAGCCGGGGAGTGAAGATTATCTGATATTTGAAATTCTTTTCTGGACAGGAATCAGGGAAGGAGAACTTCTGGCATTGAGTCTTTCGGACTTTGATATGAGCGGAAATCTCCTGCATATCAATAAAACTTATAATCGGATTAGGAAAAGAGATGTGATTGATACTCCAAAAACAGAAAATTCTGTACGTACCATTGATATTCCCAATTTTCTTAAGGAAGAGGTACAGGAGTATTCGAAGAAGCATTATGGATTTCCGGAAGATCAGCGGTTGTTTCCGATTGTAGCAAGAACACTGCAGAAACGACTCAAGAAATATGAAGCATTGACTGGTGTAAAATCAATCAGAGTGCATGACATCCGGCACAGTCATGTGGCATATCTGATCTACCAGGGCGTAGAACCACTGATTATCAAGGAAAGACTGGGGCACAAGGATATTCAGATGACATTGAACACTTATGGACATCTTTACCCGTCACAGCAGAAAAAAGTAGCTGAGATGCTGGACAATAAACGTTAATACGGAGGAAAAAGCAAATGAAAACAAAGAAAGTAGTCGGAAAAATATTTGATGCAATTAATTACAGTAAGAAGTTGAAGATAAGTTCCATTTTACCGGATCAGGATTCAGATTATGTGATTCTTCTTGAATTAGAGGATGGAAGCAAATTTGAAATCATCATTATTCCTACAAGGAGATTTGTGTAAGGAGTGGAGCTATGGCTACTGACAGACAAAAAGAAAAAGCCCAGACAAAATATCTGAGCAAGTTCTCTGATAATCAGATTCACTGATATATCATCTTGGCAGATTCAGTATATCACGAATTGAAAGATACAACAATTCCCGAATATCTGTTCATCAGAGACTTGCCTGGAGGGGCAGGAGGTAGAAGTGACATTATTTGAACAGGTAAAAGAATGTGTGACAGCCAGACAGGCTGCGGAGCATTACGGGATTAAAGTAAAAAGAAATGGAATGGCGTGTTGTCCGTTTCATAAAGACCGACACCCAAGTATGAAGGCCGATAAAATATATCACTGCTTTGCATGTGGAGTGGGCGGTGATGCGATAGATTTTACAGCAAGGTTATTTGGAATATCACAGTATGAAGCTGCGAAAAAGATGATAGAAGATTTTGGACTGGATATAAAAATCGAAGACAGAAACAAATACAAAAGGATGCACCAAAGCAGGAATACTTTGATATCAAAGAAACCTAAAGTTGTGATGATCAAAGAAAAACTGGAGCAGTGGTTGAAACATGCAACAGACGTGCTGATCAGATATCTGAAATGGATTCAGTTCTGGAAAGAGATTTACAAACCAGAACCAGATGAAGAGTGGCACGAATTATTTACGGAGGCATTGGCAAATGAAAGAAAGATAAATGACTATCTGGACGTGCTGATGTTTGGAACAGGAGAAGAGATTGTAGAGTTTTTCAAGATGAAGAGAAGGGAGGTTGAAAAAATTGAAGAAAGAATTAACGAATATCAGCGAGAAGTCCTTGATGGAATTAGAAGATATTGTGAACGAGGAAATGCTTACAACAGAAGATGTCAATAATATGCTGGAGCACACCGATAAAGGAAGAACAAAGCAGACAATCAGAAATTGTGTAACCGTATTACAAAAAGATCCAGTGCTGAAAAAAGCGATTAAACGAAATGAGCTTTCCGGAAGAATGGACATTGTAAAAGAGGTGCCCTGGGAACGGAGAAATAACAGTCCTACGGTTACAGATACTGATGAAAATAATCTGAAAATGTATCTGGAAGAAAATTATGAACTGACAAGTGAGCGTGTGATCAAAGCAGGAGTAGATATTGTTTCCAATGAAAATAAATATCACCCAATCAGAGATTATCTGGAAAGTCTGGTCTGGGACGGGGTTCCAAGAATAGAAAATATGCTTCCGCATTTTCTGGGAGCAGAAAAGAGCAAATACACAATCGGAGTAATGAAAATGCACATGCTGGCAGCGATTTCAAGAATTTATGAACCGGGAATAAAATATGACATTATGCTGTGCCTGGTGGGAAGTCAGGGAGCCGGAAAGTCTACGTTTTTCAAATATCTGGCGATAAAAGAAGAATGGTTCAGTGACAATCTGGATCATCTGGACGATGAAAATATTTATAGAAAACTGCAGAACCACTGGATTATCGAAATGGGAGAAATGAAGGCAACTATCACAGCAAAGAATATCGAACAGATAAAATCGTTTCTGAGCAGACAGAAAGAAACTTATAAAGTGCCTTATGAAGTTCACCCGGAAGACAGACCGAGACAGTGTGTATTTTGCGGAACATCAAATGATCTGAATTTCCTTCCTCTGGACAGAACCGGAAACAGACGATTTGCTCCGGTGATGACAGATATGTCAAAAGCAGAAGTTCATATTCTGGATAATGAAACAGAGAGCAAAGCTTATATTGAACAGGCCTGGGCAGAGGCAATGGTACTGTATCGACAGGGAAAAGTGTTCTTAGGATTTACAAAGGAAATTGAAGAAGAGGCAAAGCGTCTGCAGAAAGAATTTATGCCGGAGGATACCAATGCCGGAATCATACAGGCATTTCTTGATGACTGTGATGACGATTATGTATGTACAAGAATTCTGTTCGATGAAGCGTTACATCGAACCGGAGAAATGAAACAGTGGGAAGGTAAAGAAATTGCCAATATTATGAACAATGCGATTGTAGGCTGGAAACCACATGGTACACATCGGTTCGGAAAGGAATATGGAATACAGCGGTCATGGAAACGTATGGAAGATTCTGTGAAGAAAGATAAAGACGGATTTATGGAAGTACCGGAACAGTTGGAAATACCGTTTGAGTAAAGATTATTGTAAACGATGTAAACGGAACTTGATGGAAAAACTTAAAAAGTTAACTTTTAAAATCTTTTAAGCTCCGTTTACAAATTACGTTTACAGACAGGAAAGGAGCAGAAAATAATGAAACAGGGAAGATTAGGATACAACAGCAGCAATGGAAGATATGGATTATTATCATCAGATTTATGGATTGATACAGGATTTCACTGTGGAGAAGGACTGGAAGTGCTGGTAGATGATGAATGGGTACAGACCAGAATGGAGATGAATCTAGCAAGAGAATGGTATCTGGTTGGGACACCTTATTGTGGAGATCTGGAATATGTGCAGGCGAGGATACCAGAATAAACAGATCTACGATTCACTTCGGTCGATGTAGAACAGACGTCCATAAGGACGTTATGCCCCCGGCAGGGCGCAAGGGGACTTTTGATGGACGGTACGGCTGTCGAAAGTGCTTTTGCGTTACTTTTGACAAAAGTAACAAAAGAGGGGCTTGTCCCCGATACTTCTCGAACTACTAATGTTCGAGAAGGTTCCTAAATATCGTATCCGGCGAAAATTTCTTAAATATCGCCATAACTGGCGTAAATAAAAATTATGTGCCATGTCTGGCACTCGAGTAGAAAAGAGGTGAGAAAATTTATGATGAAACGGACAATCAGTGGCATGATCGGAGCCGGTTCACTGGCTCATAACAGACGGGATTTTGTAGCAGAAAATGTAGATCCGGACAGAGTGCAATTGAACATTTGTTATAAGAATGAGAATCTGAAAGAAGTTTATAAGGAACTGTTTGACGATGCTACGGAGAGATACAATGTCGGGAAAAGAAAGGACCGGCAGATTGCAAATTATTATGAAAAAATCCGACAGAGCAAACAGGAAAAGTTGTTCCATGAAGTGATATTCCAGATTGGAAATCGAGAGGATATGGCAGTGGGAACAACAGAAGGAAATCTGGCTGTAAAGATATTGGACGAATATATGAAAGATTTCCAGAAGCGGAATCCGACACTTCGGGTATTTAGTTGCTATCTGCATCAGGACGAAGCTACTCCACATCTGCATATCGATTTTGTCCCTTATGTGACCAACTGGAAGGGAAAAGGAATGGATACTAGAGTTTCACTGAAGCAGGCATTAAAAAGTCTTGGATTTCAAGGCGGAAATAAGCATGATACAGAACTGAATCAGTGGATAAATCATGAAAAAGAAGTGCTGGCAGAAATCGCAATGCAACGTGGAATTGAATGGGAACAGAAAGGTACACATGAAGAGCATCTGGACGTTTATAATTTCAAGAAAAAGGAACGTAAAAAGGAAGTGCAGGAACTGGAGCAGGAAAAAGAAAATCTGACAGCAGAGAACGAAGGATTGATTTCTCAGATTGCGGACGCAAGGGCAGATATTAAACTACTGGAAGAAGAAAAAATTCAGTTCCAGAAAGATAAAGAAATAGCAGAAAAACGTGCCGAGAACGCAGAAACGGAATTGAAAAAACTGGAGGACAGAAGAGAATTCCTGCAACCGGTGATGGATAATGTCAGTAAGGAAATAAAAGAATATGGAATGATCAAAACATTTTTGCCGGAAGCTACAGCATTGGAACGTGCGGTAACTTATCGGGATAAGAAAATAAAACCCTTGTTCATTGAAATGAAGAATAAAATTGGTGCGATGGCTGCACAGGTTAAAGAACTTACCAGAGAAAGAGATAAGTGGAAAAGTAAGTTTCAGAAGAAAAAGCAGGAGCACGAGAACACTAAAAAGGAACTGGCAGAAGTTCAGAAGGATTATCAGAAATTATCCGGTGAGAAAGAAATTCTGCAGGGAATTGCAGACAGATATAACCGACTTTTACGCATGTTGGGGAAAGATATGGTAGAACGACTGGTGCAGGACGATATCCGGATGCAGGCGGAACTTGAAGCGAAAAAGCAGAAAGAACAAATGCCGAAAAAAATAAGTGATCGCATACCATGGGCGAAAGAACAAAGTGAAGAATACAATGCACAGATAAAAAAGAACAAAGCAAAATACAGAGGAATGGAGTTGTAAGAATATGAAGAAACAGATTTATGATGAAAAGAACGGACTGAGCTACACATTGCATGGAGATTATTATCTGCCGGATCTGGAAATCAATGAGGAAGAACCTACATATGGGAAATATGGAATAATGCGAAAACAGTTTCTGAAGGAACACAGGAGTGCAAGGTATCAGTATCTGGTACTTACCGGGAAATTGACGGAGCATTTGAATCAGGTCGATAAAGAAGCGAGAGAAAAAGTTGAAATGCTGGTGGAACAGATGGCTGAGCAGTGGGGCGTGACAGAAAAACTGAAGATGCAGGATCAGATGGAATGGGTTAGGAAAATGAATAATATTCGTAGCAGAGCAGTAGAGATTATAGATGTAGAATTGATTTGTGTTTAGGAGGACAAAGCGGCAGATATAATGTTAAAAGTAGTTGCGTGCGCACGCATATTGTATTATAATACTGGTGGTTAGGAGGAATATATCTATGAAACTATTAAAATGGCTTTCAGTAACAGACCGATTTTACAAAATCTATTTGGATAAACAGCTTGCCCCCTTTGGAATCAACAACAGCCAATATATGTTTTTGATTAAAATCTGTCGTTCGCCTGGCATTTTACAGGATTCTTTAATGGATATGTTTTATGTTCATCCGAGCAATATTGTACGGACAGTTGCGGCATTAGAAAAGCAGGGAATGATTATGCGTTCCCCAAATGATAAGGATAAGCGGACGTGTAAGCTGTATCCTACGGAACGTGCGCTGTCTGTAATTGATGAGATACAGACGGTATGTGAAAAGACAGAAGCTCTTTTATTGCAGGGTATGAGCGAATCCGAGCAGAACCTTTTTATGGATTTCTTAATACAGGCGGGCAGAAATATCACATCGGAACTCCATATAGAGAGAAAGGGGGAGGAGTTCAATGACTGAAAATCCTCTGGGCTATGAAAAAATTCCAAAGCTGTTGAAAAATTTTGCTCTTCCCAGTATTGTGGCGTCTCTTGTCGGCTCAATCTACAATATTGTGGATCAGATTTTTATTGGTCAAGGGGTCGGTTATTTGGGAAATGCAGCAACCAATGTTGCCTACCCGTTTTCTACCATCTGCCTTGCCATTGCACTACTGGTCGGAATTGGCAGTTCTTCCCGTGTTTCCCTCTGTCTTGGATGCAAAGAGCCGAAAGCTGCCGCCAAAGCAGCGGGAAATGGTATTGTTCTGATGGGAATTTTCGGAATTATTTATTTGCTGGTTGGAGAAACTTTTCTGCCTTTGCTCCTAAAGGCATTTGGGGCAACGACAGCTGTATTTCCATATGCAAAGCAGTATGCCAGCATAACATTGATTGGAATGCCGTTTCTCATTGTAACGAATGGTATGAGCAATTTGATTCGAGCAGATGGAAAACCAAAGTATTCAATGGTCTGCATGGTTGTGGGAGCTATTATCAATACCATTCTTGACCCCATTTTTATTTTTGTTTGCGATTGGGGAATTGCCGGCGGAGCTTGGGCAACGGTTATTGGGCAAATTTTTTCTTTCACACTCGCACTCCGTTATCTATGGCGTTTCCAAACAATCCATTTTGAAAAAAAGTCGTTTTTATTGGACATTAAAGAAAGCCTGAAAATTTGCAGCATGGGGATAAGCAGCTGCTCAAATCAGATTGCAATTACCGTGATTCAAATCATTCAGTACAATTCGTTGACTTATTACGGCGCATTAACAAAATATGGAACGGATATTCCCTTGGCAGCTTGCGGAATTGTTATGAAAACAAATGCCATAATCCTTGCGATTGTTACAGGAATCTCGCAAGGGATGCAGCCGATTATCGGTTTCAACTATGGAGCAAGGCAATATCATCGGGTACGGGAGGCTTACATGCTTGCAATAAAGTGGAATCTTGTTGTTTCCACTATTGCTTTTATCGCATTTCAATTTTTCCCGCGATCTATCATTTCACTATTCGGAGACGGGGACGAGCTGTATTTTGAATTTGCTGTTTTGTTCATGCGTACCTATATTTTCATGGTGTTGGTAAATGGTGTGCAGTTGCTTTCTTCCGACTTTTTTACCGCAATAGGAAAAGCGTTAAAAGGTGCTCTGTTGGCATTAACAAGGCAGACCTTTTTCTTGATTCCGCTTACCCTGCTGCTCCCGCTTCGTTTCGGAATTATGGGAGTATTGCTAGCGGGGCCTGTTGCTGATTTTTCAGCGTTTATGCTATCTGTTGTACTGGTGGGTATAGAATTAAAAAAACAAAAAAATGACATGTAAACAACAGCCCTATGTGAAAACATTCTTTTTCCGCCGTTAAGTAATCAAGAAGCAAAAACTTAAAAACCGTTGCGATAAATTTTATAAATTTAGTAGGATAATATTTAGAAGTAAGGATTGAGAAAAATATGGAAACTATAAAATGGGTTCTATGTCCTATCTGTGGAAATAAAACCCGAACGATAATGCAAGAAGATACCGAATTAAAGAACTTTCCACTCTACTGTCCGAAGTGTAAACAGCAAACACTTAACTGATCTTGCAAAACGGAGAAAAACAGTAATTATAGCAACACATAATGCTAATATTGCAGTTGGCACACTTCCGTATATTAGTATACTAAGAACTCATGAGAATGGAGTATATAAAACGTATATTGGTAATCCTTTTTATGATGAACTTAGAAATATAAATGATGAAACAGACACTAAAAACTGGACTCAAGAAAGTATGCATACTCTTGAGGGCGGTAAAAATGCATTTTATGATAGGAAGGATATTTATGAATCAGGAAAGCAAAGTGATTAATGTACATTTGGAGAAAAGAGAAAATAAAGATTATTTAGTATTTGGCTTTGAAGAAGCTGCAGAAGTATGTCTTAATGATGATGAGAGTCAAAATAATTTGAAAAGTATATTTGTAAAGTTACTTACGGAGATTACAAAGTATCCAATTGAATTACAGTTTTTGGAAAAACCAGAATATAAAACAGGATTATATATAGATGTGTGTAAAGAATATATAAAAGATTTAAATAAAGAGATTACGAATGTAAGAAAAAATATGCCAGAAAAACTAAAAATACAGTGATAACACCATGATAACAAAAATTCCGGAAAACCACACGGACACAACGGAAAATCCGGATTTTTCCACACAAATCACATAAAAAATCACTATTCGTATACCACAATACACCGGTCTGATATCGTGAAGGTGGTAGAACAGTTGGATCAGGCCGTGTTGCTACAATCATCGAGTAATCATAGCTTGTTATCATAATTGATAAGTAATTTAACCCCAGAAGTTTCGACTTCTGGGGTTTTTTATCAAAGGGAGAATAATTTTGGATATAAATACTATTTTATTTGATTTGGATGGAACTTTACTTCCGATGGATCAGGAGAAGTTCGTAAATGGATATTTTAAGATGCTTGCTGCAAAACTTGCTCCTTATGGCTATGAACCACAACAGTTGATCAATGCGATCTTAGCAGGAATAAAAGCTATGATTAAAAATGATGGTAGCCAATTGAATGAAGATGCTTTCTGGAAGAGATTTGTTGAAATATATGGGGATAAGGTCCTTGCAGACAAGCCTGTTTTTGAAGACTTCTATAAGAATGAATTTCAGGATGCCCGTTCATTTTGCGGATTTAATCCAAAAGCTGCAGAGACCGTCCGTTTGTTGAAAGATAAGGGATACCGAGTGGTACTTGCTACCAATCCGCTGTTTCCATCCATAGCAACAGAAAGCAGAATTCGATGGGCAGGGCTTGAACCGTCAGAGTTTGATCTATACACTACTTATGAAAATACATCCTATTGCAAACCAAATCTGGATTATTATCGTGATATTTTGAAGCGAATCAATTGTAGACCAGAGGAGTGTCTTATGGTAGGAAATGATGTGGGAGAGGACATGGTCGTAGAGGCACTGGGAATGCAAGCCTTTTTGCTTACAGATTGCCTGATCAATACACAGAAGAAGGATATTACGGCTTATCCCCACGGAAGTTTTGAACAATTACTTAGCATGCTTTGATTTTTATAGTTAATGAAAGCGACTGATGTTTATCGCATCAGCCGCTTTTGAGTTTATAACATCAACCCCATAACATACAGATCGAAATATTCGCCATTGATCAGGGTAGTATTCTTTAAACGTCCCTCAATTTCAAAACCGAATCTTTCGTATAATTTTACAGCCACTTCGTTATCACAGCGTGTGTCTAACTGAATTCTGGTGGTAATTCCATTTCCTTTACAGAAATCAATCAACTGACGGATAATTTCGCTTCCGATTCCTTTTGCCTGGTATTTCTTCGCAACAACGATGCCAAGTTCTCCTTGATGACGGGCCTTTATCTTATTTCCTGAATGAATGGTTCCAATTTCGGCGATTTCATCCCCATCCATTGCAAGAATCATGATGCTGGCTGGCTGTTCTTTTGTAGACAGAATGTCTTCTTTCTGACCAGCCTCATCCATAGGATATTCATCCTTTTCAAAACTCAAGAATGTCGTTTCTCCACCAACGTAATTGTAGAAATCTACAATCTTTTTTGCATCCTCAAGCTCTGTTCCCGATATACAATGTGTAATGTACTTTCCATATGTTTTCCCTCCTAATGCATATTGCTTCCTAACAAGATTATAGGATATTTTCTGGAAAGCTGCAATTGAATTCATATAGGATAGAAGATATAATTATGAATAGAATAAAGAGGTGCAAATTGTATGGATAAATGTAACATTAGGGGAGAAATAAATCCGGAAATTCTTATAATTGGAGCTGCGATTCTGGATATACTTGTACGACCGGTTGGTGTGGACGTTTTCCGCGTAGGATCTTATAATGCAGAAGATATTCGGATGTCTGTAGGGGCAGATGCACTAAATGAAGCGACCATCCTGGCTAAAATGGGTAAAAGTGTGGGCCTGGAGACTGTAATTGGAAAAGATAAAGCGGGAAAGTTGATACTAGATCATTGTCGGGAACAGGGAATTCTGTTAAGAGCTGATAGTGTAAGGGAAGGATTATCGACAGGAATTAATGTGGTTCTGGTGGAAGAGGATGGAAGACGTAGCTTTTTGACGAATCCTCATGGAAGTCTTCGGAAGCTTCGGTTGGAAGATATTACTGTGCCGTTTCCAGAAAGTGCGAAGATTGTATGTTTTGCCAGTTTATTTGTTTTCCCAGAAATAAGAACGAGAGAATTAGAGATTTTATTTGCACAAGTGAAAAAGCAGAATAAGATTCTATGCGTAGATATGACAAAATGCAAGAATCATGAGACGGCAGAAGAGATGGAATCAGCGCTTAGATATGTGGATTATCTATTTCCAAACGATGAAGAAGCGCTGCTTCTGACTGGGCAAAAATCAGTAGAAGAATCGGCAGAGGTGCTTTTGAACATTGGAGTAAAACATGTAGTTATTAAATGCGGTGCAAGAGGATGTTATATCAGAACAGTGCAGGAGAAAATGTGGATTCCAGCAGCAGAAGGCGTGAAATGTGTGGATACCACAGGCGCAGGAGACAGTTTTGCGGCTGGATTTATCTATGCTCTTTCCGAAGGACAGAATCTGAAAGACTGTGCACAGTATGCTAATATATGTGGTGGTAAAGCAGTAGAAGTTATGGGATCCACCGAATGGATATAAGAAAGGAGGCGTGCAAATTGGAATATACACATGAAATTATTATGCCTAATGATGATATCCCTTTTAAAATGTTCCTATTCGAAGGAAAAGATGGTAATTACGTGCGCCAGAAACATTGGCATAGATCTGTAGAGATATTCGCACTGTTTGAAGGAGAACTGGAATTCTACATTAACGAAATTCGTTATCCCCTGCAGCCCGGAGAATTCATGCTGGTCAATTCCAATGAGATTCACTCTATCCTGTCACCGAAAAAGAACCAGACAGTCGTTCTTCAGATACCACTTGCTACCTTTGAGAAATATTACACCGATGAACGCTTCATATATTTCTCCCATAGCTCCAGACTTCAGGATGAAGAAGTCATGCGGTTGATTCGAGAAATGTATCTTGCCTATCAAGAGAAAAAATGCGGGTATGGGCTAAAAGTACAGAGCCAGTTCTATATGCTGGTCTATCTTCTGGTGACAAAATACCGAAAAACAGAAGTGAATGAAGACTTAATACGTCACAATAAAAACCTTAACAAACTATCCGCAATCACAAGTTATATGAAAGAAAACTATAAAAAAGAATTATCACTGGAAAGCCTGGCAAAAACCTTCGGATATTCTCCGACATATCTGTCAAGAATGTTTCAGAAATACGCCAAGACCAATTATAAGACATGCCTGGACAATATCAGGCTAGAACACGCGACAAAGGATTTGATGAATACAGAGATCACAATCGGAGAGATTGCATTCAACAACGGATTCGCTAACAGCAAAGCATTCGCAAAAGTATTTCAGGCGAAATACGGCATGCTGCCAAGTGAGTTTAGAAAGTGTAAAATGGGGACGTAGTACTTTTACAAAGTACTACGTCCCCATTTTACACTTTCTACCTCAAAAAGGACAAGAATTTGCCATAAACAGGCTAATTATTTGGTTGTAAGATCAAAAAAAAGTTGATAAAATGACATTAAGAAACATGAGGAAAATAAACAAAGAAAAGAGGAGAGATAGTATGGAGATTCGGAAGGTAACAGATGCATCTTTTGGTGTCTATGGAAAGGTACTGGAGGGGTATGATTTTTCTGGGCTTTTGAAGGAAATGGAACATACTCCATGTCCGATGGACGAAGTAATCTATATTCCGTCTGTGGAAGGCCTGGAAGCGCTGGCTGTGGCAAAGGATCTGACTGAGAGCGAATATGGCGGATTGCCAATTCAGATTGGGTACTGCAATGGCAATAATAAGAAGTTGAATGCAGTTGAATATCATCGCTCTTCAGAAGTAGATATTGCTGTAAATGATTTGATTCTTTTGCTTGGAAGACAGCAGGATATTGAAGCTGATTTTACATATGACACTGCAAAGATTGAGGCGTTCTATGTGCCGGCAGGTACAGCAGTTGAATTATATGCAACAACTCTTCATTATGCACCATGTTCAGCAGGAGAAGACGGATTCCGCTGTGTAGTTGTATTGCCAAAGGATACGAATCTTGAATTGAATTTCACGCCTGGCAAAGATGGAGAAGATAAGTTGATCACTGCAAGAAATAAGTGGCTCATCGCCCATGAAGATGCCAAGATTGAAGGTGCCTTCAACGGATTAAAAGGCGAGAACATCACACTGTAGAAGATTATCAGAGAATAAAAGCAGAAACAAAAAAATTAAAAAATAAAAAAGGTAAAGGAGCGTAATTATTATGAATAACATGCCAGAATTAAAAATCGGAGTTGTAGCAGTAAGCCGTGACTGTTTCCCAGAGAGTCTTTCTGTAACAAGAAGACAGAATTTGATGAAAGCTTATACAGAAAAATATGGTTCAGAAGGAATCTATGAGTGCCCAATCTGTATCGTAGAGAGTGAAATTCACATGGTACAGGCTTTAGAAGATATCAAAGCAGCAGGATGTAACGCATTAGTTGTATATCTTGGAAACTTCGGACCAGAGATCTCTGAGACATTACTTGCAAAACATTTTGACGGACCAAAGATGTTCATTGCAGCAGCAGAGGAATCCGGAAATAACCTGGTTCAGGGACGTGGAGATGCATACTGCGGAATGCTGAATGCAAGTTATAACTTACAGCTTCGTAATATCAAAGCATACATCCCAGAATATCCGGTAGGAGATGCTGAGGATTGTGCAGATATGATTCATGAATTTGTACCAATTGCAAAAGCAATCGTAGGTTTAAGCAATCTTAAGATCATCAGCTTTGGACCAAGACCGCTGAACTTCTTAGCATGTAATGCTCCAATCAAACAGCTTTACAACCTGGGCGTTGAGATTGAAGAGAACTCTGAGCTTGATCTGTTCGAAGCATTTAATAAACATGCCGGAGACGAGAGAATCCCTGCAGTTGTAAAAGAGATGGAAGAAGAACTTGGCGCTGGAAATAAGAAACCGGAAATACTTGCAAAACTTGCTCAGTATGAGCTGACATTGAAAGATTGGGTTGAGGATCACAGAGGATATCGCAAATATGTTGCAATTGCTGGAAAATGCTGGCCTGCATTCCAGACACAGTTTGGATTCGTTCCATGCTATGTAAACAGCCGTCTGACTGCACAGGGAATTCCAGTGTCTTGCGAAGTTGACATTTATGGTGCATTAAGTGAGTTCATCGGAACTGTAGTAAGTAATGATACTGTAACACTTCTTGATATCAACAACAGTGTACCAAAGGATATGTACGAAGAAGATATCAAAGGAAAATATGACTACACACTTCAGGATACATTTATGGGATTCCACTGTGGAAATACAGCATCCAGCAAATTATCTTTCTGCGAAATGAAGTACCAGATGATCATGGCAAGAGCACTTCCAGAAGAAGTAACACAGGGAACTCTGGAAGGAGATATCAAGCCAGGAGATATTACATTCTTCCGTCTGCAGAGCACAGCAGATAATAAACTCCGTGCTTACATTGCTCATGGTGAAGTGCTTCCAGTTGCAACACGTTCTTTCGGAGCAATTGGTGTATTCGCAATTCCAGAGATGGGAAGATTCTACCGTCACGTACTGATCGAAGGAGGATTCCCACATCACGGAGCAGTTGCATTTGGACATTTCGGAAAAGCATTATTTGAAGTATTCAAATATATCGGTGTTCCAGTAGAAGAGATTGGATACAATCAGCCAGCAGGCGTAAGATACCCAACAGAGAATCCTTGGAGATAATCACAGAAGGATATAGGAGGAAATCGTATGTTGTATATCGGAGTAGATCTCGGAACGTCAGCAGTGAAACTGTTGCTGATGGATGGAGATGGAAATATTAAGAAAATTGTTTCAAAAGAATATCCGTTATTCTTCCCACATCCAGGCTGGTCAGAGCAGAAACCAGAGGACTGGTTTGCACAGTCTATGGAAGGAATCAAAGAACTGACTGCAGAATGCAATAAAGAAGAAGTTGCAGGAATCAGTTTTGGCGGACAGATGCACGGATTGGTAGCATTGGACGAGGATGACAATGTCATCCGTCCGGCTATTCTGTGGAATGACGGAAGAACAGGTGAAGAGACGAATTACCTGAACGAAGTGATCGGTAAGGATAAGCTGTCTGATTATACCGCCAATATTGCATTTGCAGGATTCACAGCTCCGAAGATCCTCTGGATGAAGAAACATGAACCGGAGAATTTTGCAAAGATCAGTAAGATCATGCTTCCGAAAGATTATCTTGCATATAAGCTGTCAGGTTCCTTTTGCACGGATGTATCAGATGCATCAGGTATGCTTCTTATGGATGTGAAGAATCGTTGCTGGTCGAAAGAAATGATTGATATCTGCGGCATCACAGAAGAGCAACTTCCAAAATTATATGAAAGTTATGAAGTCGTAGGAACCCTGAAACCTGAGATTGCAGCAGAGTTAGGATTTTCCACAGATGTAAAGGTTATTGCCGGAGCAGGAGATAATGCAGCGGCAGCAGTAGGTACTGGAACTGTTGGAGATGGAATGTGTAATATTTCTCTTGGAACCTCCGGAACTATCTTTATTTCCAGCAAGAACTTTGGTGTAGATGAGAATAACGCTTTACATTCATTTGCCCATGCAGATGGTAACTATCACCTTATGGGATGTATGTTAAGTGCTGCATCCTGCAATAAATGGTGGAATGAAGAGATCCTGAAGACAAAGGATTTCGCAGCAGAGCAGGCAGGAATTACAAAATTGGGTGAAAACAATGTATTCTATCTTCCATACCTGATGGGAGAGCGTTCTCCACACAACAATCCAGATGCAAGAGCAATGTTTATCGGAATGTCTATGGACACCACCAGAGAAGATATGACCCAGGCAGTGCTGGAAGGTGTTGCCTTCGGTCTTCGCGATTCTCTGGAAGTTGCAAGAAGTCTTGGCATTAAGATTGAACGTACCAAGATCTGCGGCGGCGGTGCAAAGAGCCCTCTCTGGAAGAAGATGATCGCCAATATCATGAATCTGAAAGTGGATGTCATCGAAAGTGAAGAAGGTCCGGCACTCGGAGGTGCTATGCTGGCAGCAGTAGGCTGCGGCGAATATCCAGATGTAGAGACTATTGCTAAGAAGATTGTAAAAGTAGTGGATACAGTAGAGCCAGAACCGGAATTAGTTGCAAAATACGAAGAACGTTATCAGAAGTTCAGAAAGATTTATCCAACTGTAAAAGAACTGTATTAAGTAAAAAGGGGACGTAGTATTTTTCAAAAATACTACGTCCCCTTTTTGCCTTTTTTGTTTCCTTCAGAGTAACATTATGTTAGAATAGTAGAAGTGTAAAATGAACTGAAAAAAGGAAATGTGATGAGGAGGAAACATGATGGAAAGTAGGAAGATCATCCAGATCGAAGACAAGGTACCGGTTCAATTATTAATACCCCTTAGTATTCAGCATATGTTTGCAATGTTTGGGGCATCTGTACTGGTACCATTTTTATTTGGCATCAATCCGGCAATTGTATTGTTCATGAATGGTGTGGGTACGTTGTTATTCATTGCCATTACAAAAGGAAAAGCGCCGGCATATCTGGGATCAAGTTTTGCATTCCTTGCGCCTGCAGGAATTGTTATCAGTGAGATGGGATATCAGTATGCATTGGGAGGCTTTGTTGTTGTAGGTTTTTGTGGATGTATTCTGGCGTTGATCATCTATAAATTCGGCTCTGATTGGATTGATATTGTACTTCCACCGGCGGCTATGGGACCGGTAGTAGCGTTGATCGGTCTGGAATTATCAAGCAGTGCGGCCAGCAATGCGGGGTTATTAGATGAAAAGATCAGTTCCGGTAATGTTATTGTATTTATGGTAACCTTGGGAGTAGCAATCTTTGGAAATATTTTATTCCGGGGGTTTTTATCGGTTATTCCGATTCTGATTGCGGTTATCGCAGGTTATGTAGCGGCGCTTTGCTGTGGAATGGTAGATTTTACCGAAGTAGCAAATGCAGCTCTTTTTGAACTTCCGAATTTCCAGACTCCGAAATTCAACTTAGAAGCAATTCTGATCATCCTGCCGGTTATTCTGGTTATTGCATCAGAACATATTGGACATCAGGTGGTGACTAGTAAGATTGTCGGAAAAGACTTGCTAAAGGATCCAGGACTTCACCGCTCCCTTCTGGGGGACAACCTCTCTACAATGATCTCAGGTCTGATCGGTTCTGTACCGACTACGACATATGGAGAAAATATTGGAGTTATGGCAGTTACTAAGGTATACAGTGTAAGAGTCATAGCAGGTGCAGCTGTATTGTCCATTGTCTGTTCATTTGTAGGTAAATTATCGGCACTGATCCAGACTATTCCGGGACCGGTAATTGGAGGAATCTCTTTCTTACTGTATGGTATGATCGGAGCATCCGGTATTCGTATCCTGGTAGATTCTCAGGTAGATTATGGAAAATCCAGAAATCTGATCCTTACATCGGTTGTATTTGTAACAGGCCTTTCTGGAATAGCCGTACAGTTTGGAAATGTACAGCTGACAGGTATGGTACTGGCATGTGTAGTAGGTATGATTTTGAGTCTTGTGTTCTATATTTTGGATAAGTTAAAATTGACGAACGATAGAGATGATTAAAAAAGAATAAGGTAAAATCTGTGGAGGAGCATATGCTCCTCCCTTTTCATTTCCCAATATGTCAATACTGACATCCATTTAATCTTTTGATTATCAAAAAAATTACAGAGTGCGCTCCAAAAGTATTGCAATTTGTCGAAAGAAGTGGTAATATGAATACTGTTTTGAAAGAAGAATTTAGCAGAGTAAAGTGATATAAGGCCAAAGGAGACCGATATATATGACAGGTGAAGATCTATTAGAGAGATTACTGAAATCTTATCAGTCAAGCTATGATATAGAAAAAGCCTATGATATCAATGGGGATATATATGATGCACATGCGAGCTTCAATGTGACCAGCGCAAAATATGTCCTTGTTAAGAAGGCAGAATTGTGGCGGGCGAATTGTTTTGAACATGTGTTTTTCCGGGTTCTTGACCAATTGAACGTTGAAGATATAGAGAGATATCGTGAGCAAGTTATTTCTTACATAGAACCACAATTAGTACGTGGCGGAAAAAAATGTCCGGAAAAAGATCATATGTATACTTATATGACAGGAATTTTCATCGCAGAGGATGGGGTTACAGACGAAGTCAAGAAGATGGTGAAACGATTCAGTTATGTGAAGAATTATCGCTTTACGATTCGAGGTTACAGTGAAGTGAGGCTGCTCGTCTTCGATCTGAAGAATAAAAAAATCTTTGGCAATCGTGCTGCCAAGGATCTGGTAAAAGGCTATAGTAAGGCTGGAGTCATCTGACCTTATTGGCATATAGACAAAACCATTACAGTCATAATAAAGGAATGAGGAGGAATTAAAATGAATGGTATTGCAGTATTAGTAATTGGCATTGCAATCCTTGTCGTTGCTTATCTTACATACGGCAAATGGCTTGCAAAACAATGGGGAATCGATCCATCAAGAGAAACGCCTTCACACACAGAAGAAGACGGCGTGGATTACGTTCCGGCAAAAGCACCTGTATTAATGGGACATCATTTCTCATCTATCGCAGGAGCAGGTCCTATCAATGGACCTATTCAGGCAGCAGTATTCGGATGGGTTCCGGTACTTCTGTGGGTATTGATCGGAGGTATATTCTTCGGTGCAGTTCATGACTTTGGTGCATTATTCGCATCTATCCGTCACAAAGGTCAGTCAATCGGTGAAGTTATTGCCGACACAATGGGTTCTAAAGCAAAGAAGTTATTTATTATCTTCTCTTACCTTACACTGATCCTGGTAGTAGCTGCTTTTGGCTCTATCGTAGCAAATACATTTATGGCAACTTATACAGAGAGCGGAGCTGTTGATTATGCGGCAAGTGCAGCAAATGCAACAACTGCTATGATCTCTATTCTGTTTATCCTGATCGCGATCGCATTTGGTTTTCTGGTATACCGTCGTAATGCCGGACTTGGATTATCTACAATCATTGGTGTAGCAGCAATCGTTATCTGTATGGCAATCGGATTAAACTGGCATCCAATCTACTTAAGCAACAAAGCATGGATGATTATTGTAGGTATCTATATTCTTGCTGCATCTGTTGCACCAGTATGGATTCTGCTTCAGCCACGTGATTATCTGAGCTCATTCTTGCTTTACTTCATGATGATAGTTGCAGTTGTTGGTATCATCGGCTGTGGTCTGACTGGCGGCGCGCATATGGATATTCCGGCATTCACAGGATTTGTAGATACCGTTGCTCCGACAGGAAGCTCTCTGGGATATATGTTCCCGGCATTGTTCGTAACAATCGCCTGTGGTGCAATCTCCGGTTTCCACTCACTGGTTGGATCTGGTACAACAGCAAAGCAGCTGAACAACGAGAAAGATGCACAGCCAATTGCATACGGTGGTATGTTGATCGAATGTGCACTTGCAATCATTTCTCTGTGTGCAGTAGGTTATATCTGGGCTAATTATGCATCAGGTGAGACCGTTACTCCTACCGTAGTATTTGCAACAGGTATCTCTAAGATGCTTGGTTCTATTCCAGGACTTGCAGGAACAGAAAAGATTGCTTACACACTGTTAGTCCTTACTGTATCTGTATTCTGTCTGACATCCCTGGATACAGCAACGCGTCTTGCTCGTTATATGTTCCAGGAATTCTGGCTTGAGCCTGGACAGACCTACAAAGATGTAACTGGATATAAGAAAGTTCTTACAAACCCATTCGTAGCAACACTGATTACAGTTGTACTTGGAATTGGTCTTGGACTTACAGGATATGCAAATATCTGGCCTCTGTTCGGTGCTTCTAACCAGCTGCTTGCAGCACTTGGATTACTTGCAGTTGCAACATGGCTTGGAAAAGCAGGAAAGAACAACAAGATGTTCTTGTTCCCAATGGCATTTATGCTTATCGTAACACTTACTTCTCTGTTCTTCACATTGAAGTCTAACTTCGCTGGTATTGCAGCAGGAGTAGAAGGCGTTACTTGGTGCTATGTACGTGCAATCCTTGCTGCATTGTTAATGATTCTTGCAGTGATTCTTGCAGTAGATGGTATTAAGACAATGGCTAACCAGAAAAAAGAAGCTTAATTGAAGATATAAAGAAAATAAAACTCTATGCAGATTGATAAAATCATTCGCATAGAGTTTTTTTAATAAGTGGAATTATTGATTTCCGTGTATGAGTTTGTCTAATAAACCGTACAACACTTTTTCCACAGAATCAGTAGTATATGTTGCAAAATTAGATATTCCCGGTGCTCCGGTGTTCATTGCATAACTGATACCGGCAAACTGTAACATCTCAGCGTCATTATATTGATCTCCGAACGTCATACATTCTTCTGGTTTTACATTAAAGTGGCGGGCAAGTTCTGCAAGTGCGGATCCCTTGTTGGCATTTGGAGCAATGAAATCAATCCAAGTATAACCAGAAGTAACAACCTTAATTTCGTCAGAAAATAAATCTCGGCAATATGTCCAGATATCATCTGTTCCATTATAGTCACAGACGGCAATTTTTAGAAAAGGTTCCTGAATCTGAGATAAGTCATCAACGACGCATGTATTATAACATAAGCCGTTTTTGACGTGATCGATAAATGCAGTTGATGTTGATTCGACATAACAAGTAGATTCACAGGAAAGAAGACAGTGGCAATTGCCGTATTCTTTTATTGCCCGAAAGATTCGTAGTCCAAGTTCTCTATCGATTAATCCTCTGGAAATAACCTTGCCATCAGAGATACATAAAGAACCATTTTCTGCAATATAGGAAATATCGTCCTGAACCGGAGAGAAGATATTTCGTAAATTATAGTATTGTCGGCCGCTGGCAGCAATAAAATGTATATCCATTTCTTTTAATTGGCGTATAATGTCATAGATATTAGGATTCAGATTCTGACTCTCCTCTTTTAATAGGGTTCCATCTACGTCACTGGCAATTAGTTTGATCATATTATTCTCTCCTTGTAAAGTAAAACTGTTATTTTAGAACCATTTTTATTATATCTATGTCGCTGAAAAAATCAATGCTTTTCTATTTACAGGAAAAAATGGCTGTGTTATAGTATCACTACTTAAGATATTTCTCAGATATCTAGTTATTTCTCGCCGTAAGGCATCTTATTTTCGGAACTTTAGATCAAAGAATTTCCAATGAAAATTAAAAAACAAGTAGGAGGATGTTTATGAGTAAAACAACAGGACAAGTAGGCGTATTCGGGGATTTAAAGACCCGAGAACAGGTGATGCACGAAATCAGAAATAACCATACAGTATATGCAGAATTTCTTGATTTAAATGAAGATTTTCAAGAACATTTTGTGCAATTTTGTATGGGTATCAGAGGAGTAATGATGACTTACGATTCTTTTTTTAAAAAGATATTTGATGTAGAGACACATCCAGAGCGGTTATCAGATTTTATAAGTTGTATTGTGGGGAAAAAACTCAGAGTAAAAAGAGCGCTTCCCAAAGAACATTGTAGAATATCAGAAAAAGGTTCTCTCTTAATAATGGATATTCTTGCAGAGACAGATGAAGGAGAATTAGTAAATGTAGAAATTCAGAAAATCGGATATCTCTTTCCAGGACAGAGAGCAGCATGTTATGCAGCAGATATGATTATGCGCCAGTATGAACATGAAAAAAGTATCCGGGGCGAGAAATTCGACTATCGTGATATGAAAAAATCTTATACGATCGTTATCATGGAACATAGCAGTAAAGAATTCAAAGAATATAAAAATGATTATGTTCATCATGGGACCTGGAAATTCGATACTGGTTTACAACTGGAGTTGTTATCAGAATTTTATTTTGTATCGCTTGATATTTTTTTAGATATAGAAGATAATAAAAAGAAAGAAGATAAGATGAGTGAGTTAGAGACATGGCTATATTTTATTGGATCAGATAAGCCAGAACATATTCGAAAAGTATTAGCCAGTGATCTAAAGTTCAAAGAAATGTATCGAGAGATTGTATACTTTCGATATCACCCAAAGGAGGCGATACGGATGTTTTCAGAGGCGTTGAAAGTGCTAGATGAAAATACGACAAAGTACATGATTGAGGAAATGAGACAGGAGTTGGAAGACAATCTGCAAGAGCTGCTGAATGTTCAACAGAAATTGATGGAGACAAATGAAGAACTAACGGAGAAAAATAAAGAGTTAACAGAAAAAGGTAAGGAACTGATAGAAAAGGATAAGGAACTGACAGAAAAGGATAAGGAACTGGAAGAAAAGAACCGCGAAATTGAGAAACTACGCCAATTGTTATTAGAGAAAGAATAGATATAATACGACAGAGAGGCTGCACATCAATGGATGTGACAGCCTCTTTGCCGACTTTGTGTGCAGAAAAGTCATGACATCTTTTCTGCATGGAGGATACACTATTAACTATTATAAGCGTTTAAAAAGATAGATTTAATATCTGTGACAGATGCCTCTTTCGGATTATCAGAGATACAAGTATCATTGGTAGCATTCAAGGATAATGTAATCGTATCTTCTGGCCTAAAACCGAGAGATTTTAGTGATGGAATTCCAATATCAGAAGAAAGCTCTTTGATGAATTGGATTGCCTTTTCGGAGGCCTGATCACAGGTCAGATTTACAGTGTCGACTCCTAATGCTGCTGCGATAGCAGTATATCGTTCTTTACATTCTGAAGAATTGTATTCCATAACGTAAGGAAGTAAAACTGCATGATGATTATAAAGGTCAGAAACTGTTAATTGTTCGTGCGGTTGACCTAAATGGAGAATTATATGGTAATGAAATGGTTGTTTGCGATGGAGCAGATGCAGATGCGGGAATTGGGGACTATGTTTTGATTATTCAAGAAGGAGGTTCCGCGAGACTTGCGGCGCGTTGTGATCATTTGGGACCTATAGATCGAACTGTAGTTGCGATTATCGATACAATTGAAACTACAGAAGGTGTTTTGAATAAATAATCTTTGGGTGGAGGTAACAAAGTGAGTTTCATAGAACAAGTGAAGGCACGTGCAGCGAAAAAAAATTGCTTGATTGTTCTTCCGGAAAGTTATGACGAAAGAGTAACAGAAGCAGCTGTAAAGATTGCACAGGAAGGAATCGCACGAATTCTATTATTATCTGATAATGGAAGAAAGATGCCGAACCAGGAAAAAATTGAGCAATCCAATATAGAAGTGTTGGATTATAAAAACAGTGCAGATTTTCCGGTGTTTGTAGAAGCGTTGTGCGAACTGAGGAAGAAAAAGGGAATGACAAGAGAAAAAGCAGAGGAACTTTTAAAAGATCCCCTGTATTATGGAGCAATGCTTGTACGAGAGAAGAGGGTAGACGGAATGGTGGCAGGTGCATGTCATTCAACCGGAGATACCTTGCGCCCTGCACTTCAGATTGTGAAAACTGCAGACGGAATCAAGACAGTATCCGCGTATTTCCTTATGGTGGTTCCCGATTGTAAATATGGCAATGATGGTGTGTTCCTGTTTGCTGATTCTGGTCTGGTAGAATTCCCAGATGAGGAACAGCTTATGGATATCGCAGTGTCATCGGCAAAAAGTTTTGAACAGATTACAGAACAGGAGCCAATTGTGGCAATGTTGTCCTATTCTACCAAAGGAAGTGCCAAGAACAAGAGATTAGAACCAATCATTTCCGCCGCTAAAAGGGTAAAAGAAAAATATCCGAATCTTAAGATAGATGGTGAATTACAGCTGGATGCAGCCGTAGATGAAAAAGTCGGACAGATGAAGAGTAAGGGAAGCAATGTGGCAGGCAATGCAAATGTCCTTGTATTCCCTGACTTAAATAGCGGGAATATTGGTTATAAATTAGTACAACGATTGGCAAAGGCCGAAGCCTATGGACCAATCACACAAGGCCTTCGAAGACCGGTGAACGACCTGTCAAGAGGGTGCGTCGCAGAAGACATTGTTGGGGTAGTAGCAATTACATGTCTTCAGGCGGATAAATAAAAAGGGACACGGTAAATTGAATCTGGGACGGGGGTTTTTTCGTTTTCCCCCGTCCCAGATTCAATTTGCCGTGTCCCTTTTTTCAAAACCGTTGATATTCCTTAGGACAGCTATTATAATATAGAAAGAAAATAAAAAGATTGGAGACAATGCAATGAAAATTGGAATTGGTAATGATCATTCAGCAGTGGAAATGAAACAGGAAGTAGTAAAATATCTGCAGAAGTTGGGATATGAAGTTGTGAATTATGGAACGGATACTACAGAGAGTTGTCATTATCCGATATATGGAGAGAAAGTGGCGAGAGCTGTGGTTGCAGGGGAAGTGGATCTTGGAATATTGATCTGTGGAACCGGAGTGGGAATTTCACTTGCGGCGAATAAGGTGAAGGGTATTCGTGCGGTTGTATGTAGCGAGCCATATTCTGCAAAATTGTCCAGACAGCATAATAATACGAACATTCTGGCGTTCGGTGCAAGAGTGATCGGTGTCGAGATGGCGAAGATGATTATTGATGAGTGGTTGAATGCAGAATTCCAGGGTGGACGCCATCAGGACAGAGTCAATATGATTATGGCTATTGAAGAAAAATAGCAGACAGGTGAGATGTTGATATGGACGGAATAATATTTGATCTGGATGGAACGTTGTGGGATTCTACGGAAGAAGTAGTAAAGTCATGGAAAAGAGCGGTCTGTGAACAAACCAATCTGGATGTCACGCTGGAAGTAGAGACGTTGGTAAGAGAATTTGGTAAACCGATGGATGTGGTCATTAAGAATACTTTTCCAGAGTTAAGTGACGAGGAGAGAGCAAGCCTTACAGTACAATTGTTTCGATATGAGAATGAGTGGATGAAGAAAGCACCTTGTAAGTTATATCCTCATATGAAGGAGACGATTCAGAAGCTTTCGAAGAAGTATCCCCTGTTTATTGTAAGTAATTGTCAGGCAGGGTATATTGAAGCCTTCTTGGAAAATACAGGACTACAGGAGTATTTTGCCGACCACCTGTGTCCTGATGATACGGGAAGATTAAAGGCTGATAATATTAAGATCATTATGGAGCGAAATGGCATCGAAGAAGCCGTATACGTGGGAGATACACAAGGAGATGCGGATGCCTGTAAGGAAGCAGGGGTTCCTATGGTGTATGCGGCATATGGGTTTGGCAACGTAGAAGATGAATGTGTGACAATTCAACAGTTTGACCAGCTATTAGACTTATATGAATAACAAAAATTGAGTGCGCAAAGAGTGTACTTGAGATAATAACAAGAAGAGAGGTAAAACAACAATGAGTTATGAAAGACTGAATGAGAAAGTCCTTGAATTGAAGGATGAGATGTTGGACAGCATCCGCGAGAGCGTTGCAATCTGCAGCGTGAAAGGGGAGCCGGAGCCGGATGCACCTTACGGAAGGAAAGTAAAACAGGCCTTGGATCATGCTTTGGCGCTTGGAGAAAAGCTGGGATTCAAGACGGGAAATATTGATAATCGAGTAGGTTATGTTGAGTATGGTGAAGGCGAAGAGATGGTCGGTGTTCTGGGGCATCTGGATGTCGTTCCGCTTGGGGAAGGGTGGAACC
Organism: Bariatricus sp. SGI.019; assembly: GCF_050315235.1. Taxonomy (NCBI): domain Bacteria; kingdom Bacillati; phylum Bacillota; class Clostridia; order Lachnospirales; family Lachnospiraceae; genus Bariatricus; species Bariatricus sp. SGI.019. The sequence goes on from NZ_JBNPOQ010000004.1 coordinate 54,950, forward strand.
ATGATCCGCTTGGATGCGAAGTACAGGATGGAAAGATGTACGGACGCGGTGTGCAGGATGATAAAGGTCCAACGATTGGAGCATTTTATGCGTTGAAAGCAATTAAGGATCTGGGACTTCCGCTTGACAGAAGAATCCGTGTGCTGTTCGGATGTGATGAAGAGTGCGGTTCTTCCTGTGTAGAACATTATATCAAGGTTGGCGGAGAACTTCCTACTATTGGATTTACACCGGACGCACAGTTCCCTGCAATTTTCTGTGAGAAAGGTCAGACTTTCTGGTATATTTCTAAAAAAATCGAAGAAGCATCTGCAATTAAAGTATTGTCTATTGAAGGTGGTGTGGCAAAGAATGTTGTAACACCGAAGTGTACGCTTGTTGCAGAAGGTGATCTCGTTGTAGAGGAAAAAGATTATATCCAGGTCGAGAAAAAAGACGGAAAAACAATCGTAACTGCAGAAGGTCTCAGCGCTCACGGAAGTACACCGGAACTCGGTAAAAATGCAGCGGTTCGTCTGTTTGATGCGTTGAAAGGAAATCATTTTGGCGGAGATCTTCAGAAGATGATTGATTTTATCATGGAAAAAGTCGGCTGGGAGACGAATGGCGCTGCTCTTGGAATTGCATCTGAAGATGAGGAGACCGGCAATACGACTGTAAATCTTGGAATGATTAAGTATGACGGGCAGGAGCTTCAGTTTACACTGGATATCCGTTATCCAAAGAACATCTCAGAGGAGACTGTTGTTGCAAATGTGACGAAAAATATCGAAGCTTATGGGCTTGAAGTGGAAAATGAACTTCACAGTCTGTTATATGTTCCGAAGGATTCCGAGTTGGTTCAGAAGCTGACAAAGGTATATTGTGAGGAAACTGGAGATACTGATGCACAGCCAATCGCAATCGGAGGAGGAACCTATGCAAAATCATTTGATAATATGGTGGCATTTGGACCGATCTTTCCAGGCGAAGAAGAAGTCATCCATGCACCAAATGAGTTTGCAGTGATTGATAATCTGGTACGTTCTATCCAGATTACGGCAGCAGCTATGTACGAACTTGCCCAGAAATAATACTTATATAGAAGAGGAGAAAATGAAATGAACGAGAGAATTCGCAGAGTATTGGAGAAAATGGAACAGAAAGGACTGCCCCAGCTGATCGTATCGGATCCACTAAGTATCCGTTTTCTGACAGGAATTATGGTAAACCCGGGAGAGAGACTGTATGCGCTGTTACTTAGAACGAATGGAAAGCATACGTTATTCCTGAACTATCTGTATTATGTATCAAACACAGGATTTGAGGAAGTATGGTTCAGTGATATGGATGACCAGATTGGCGTTCTCATGGAGCATATTGATACAGAAAATACGCTTGGCATTGATAAGACATGGCCGGCTCGTTTCCTGATTCCGCTTCAGGAGCGCTGTCCAAACATGAAGACGGTATGGGGATCTGATTGTGTAGATGATGTCCGTGCAGTAAAGAACGAAGAAGAGATTGCAATTATGAAAGAAGCGTCTGTGATTAATGATTCTGTTATGGAAAAAGCAGCAGCATTTATCAAAGAAGGAATGACAGAGAAGGAAATCGCAGATTATATTGATTCTGAATTCTTTGCAGCTGGAGCAAGCGGAGTAAGCTTTGATACGATCGTATGCTTTGGCCCAAATGCCGCAGACCAGCATCATACACCGAGTGATACCAGAACTCTGAAAGCCGGAGAATGTGTGCTGATCGATATGGGTTGTGTATGGAAGGGCTACTGTTCAGATATGACAAGAACATTCTACTGCAAATCTGTTGACGATGAACAGGCAGCAATTCATGATCTGGTGCGCACTGCAGTTGAGAAGGCTGAGGCAGTGATCAAACCGGGCGTTCGTTTCTGTGATATCGATGCGCAGGCAAGAGATCTGATCGATGAGGCTGGATACAGCGAATACTGGAAGATTCGTCTTGGACACTTTATCGGACAGGAAGACCATGAGTACGGAGATGTAAGCCCAATTAATAAAAATGTTGCAGAGCCGGGAATGATCTTCTCTATTGAGCCAGGAATCTACATTGAAGGAAAATACGGTGTACGTGTAGAAGATCTTGTACTGGTAACAGAAGATGGACATGAACTTCTGAATGCAGTTGATAAGAAGTACAGAATCGTAGGATAATACATATTTAACATATTTTAATTTAAGGCATATCTTAACATGAAGAATATTATTTCGGAGTGTAAAGATATGCCTTATTCAATTATGTTAGATGCAGGCCATGGCGGACGTGATTTTGGGGCTGTATACAATGGGCGTCGGGAAAAAGATGATAATCTACGTCTGGTACTGGCAATCGGAGAGATTCTGCAGAATAATGATATTGATGTAGAGTACACGCGAACAACGGATGTCTATGAGACTCCATATGAAAAAGCAATGGAGGCTAATAATGCAGGAGTGGATTTCTTTATTTCGATTCATCGAAATTCATTTCCAACAGATAATGAAGTGTCAGGAGTGGAAAGCCTGGTATACAGTCTTACAGGATTGAAATATCAGATGGCGCAGGAGATCAATGAACAATTAGAGACGATAGGATTTGTGAATCTCGGAGTCAAGGCGCGGCCGAATCTGGTCGTGCTTCGTAAGACAGAGATGCCGGCAGTACTGGTGGAAGTAGGATTTATTAATTCAGATATAGATAATCGGCTGTTTGATGAGAATTTCGAAGAAATCGCACAGGCAATTGCATCCGGCATTTTGGATACACTGAATTTTGCAGGTGTGATACAGGAGAATAATTACCGTGTCCAGGTGGGAGCATTTCGCAATCGTACTTATGCAGAAAGATTATTAGATGAACTGATGGAGCAGGAATTCCCGGCTTATATTAACGATTCTGGACCATATTATCGTGTCCAGGTGGGTGGATATGAGAACTTGAATGAAGCTGCCGATATGGAGCGTCGCCTGAAGCGGGCTGGGTATCCGACAGTAATTGTAAAATGAGTTAGACCAGAATAGATTTTACACAAATTTTTCACGAATATTTTTGGAACTTAACATTTTTTTCTTATAATGCACTTGAAAGAGAAGTAGATAGTGAGCTTTTAGGAGGATTCGTGATGAGAGAATTATGGAACGTTGTTAATAAAATATTTGGTGAAGATTCTGCGATAGGTGCATTTCTGGCGGTCAATATTATCTGCTGGACCATAGGAACATTGGTGTTGGGGCTGGTATTTTGTGTGATAACAGGAACGGTTGTAGGCACATGTATTACCAGACTTATGTGCGCGGCAATTTATGCAGGAATTATTATGGGACTTTTCGGGGGAATATTTTTCTTAATGCGTAGGCAGTCATAATTTAAATTGAGATTTTTCATTCATAAATATAGTTGTGATAGTAAAAAGGGCTGGTTTTGAGTAGAATTCAAGGCTGGCTTTTTTTGACGTAACAAAGAGACTATGTTAAGATATTTCTGAAAAGAAAAGAATCCGCGGAAGCGGTGGAGGAGATAGATATGGCAGGAAAATTAGAATTTAGAGCAAAGTTAAGCGGTGTGTTAGAGTTGGCCAAGAGCAAGGGCGGAAAGATCGCGCTGGAAGATGTGGAAAAGTATTTTGAAGATGATCAGCTCTCACAGGAACAGATGGATCTGGTGTGTGAATATCTGATGTCCCAGAAGATGGTGGTGTTAGGATATGTGAAAAAGGGAGGAACCATAAAAGAGAAGGAAGAAGAGCCAGTCGCTTTGAGTAAAGAAGAACAGGCATATATCGAAGATTATCTGAGAGATATTGATCAGCTTCGAGATAACAATATGGAAGAAGTACGTATGGCTTATTATCTTCCGAAGGTGATTGAGGAAGCAATAGAGATGCATCATCCAGATATCTTCATAGGTGACATGATTCAGGAAGGAAGTATCAGCCTTATGCTGGCCTTAAACGCGACTGGAGAAGGAAAAGAAGATGAAGCAAAGGTTATGGAAGAAGTACGTGCCGGAATACAGACGCTGATAGAATCACAGACAGAGACCAAGCGCCAGGATAAGAAGATGGTAGAACGGGTGTCCGAACTGGAAGAAACCATTCAGAATATGAAAGAAGAATTCGGAAGAGAAGTCAGTGCGGAAGAAGTTGCCGAACGGCTTGGAGTTACAGAAGAAGAATTAGGAGATATCCTGAAATTAGCAGGAGAAGACTCATAGGGGACACGGTAATTTTAATTTGGGACGGAGGAAAATGAAAAAACCCCCGTCCCAAATTAGCCTTTTGGAAGTGAGAAGATGAATTCGGTTCCCACTCCTTCTGTGCTTATAACATTGATGTTTTCGCCATGTGCCTGGATTGCCTCCTTGACGATGGCGAGTCCGAGCCCTGTCCCTTTTTTGTCTTTGCCGCGGGAGAGGTCGGATTTGTAAAAGCGCTCCCAGATCTTGTTCAGGGAATTCCTTGGAATTCCAATACCGTCGTCTTTGACGGAGGTATAGATCTTGTCTCCCCGCCGGGTAGTCTCGATGGTAATAGAGGAATCTGGGTCGCTGAATTTTATGGCGTTGTCAATCAGATTATAGAGAACCTGTTGAATTTTGCGTTTATCTGCGTATACATTCAGATGTTTGGTGGCAAATAATAATTCTATGGATATTTTTTTCTGTGTGCAGGTGCCTTCGAAGGAGGCGGCCACGTTTTTAATCATCTCGTGGATGTCGAATATCTCTTTATTGAGAAGCAGATTCTTAGTGTCAAATTCGTTCAGGGTCAGGAGATCCTGGGTCAGATCAGTCAGTCGCTCTGTCTCAAATAATATAATCTTCAGATATTTTTCGTGTAACTCCTGTGGAATTGTACCGTCGACCATGGCTTCTACATATCCTTTGATAGAGGTTAGAGGAGAACGGAAGTCGTGGGAAACATTTGCCACGAATTTCTTCTGGTAATCTTCCATATCCTTTAATTGTGAGGACATATAGTTCAATGATGCAGAGAGGTAACCCATCTCGTCTTCGGTGTTTACCGGAATCTCATATTCCAGATTGCCAGAGGCATATTGCTTGGCGGCTTCTGTTACCTTGCGAAGCGGTCGGTATACGAAGAACTGGAACGCGAGAAGTATCATGAATGAGAGCAAATATATCACAATCATTGTAATCGTAGTCGCGCGAAGCAGAATGTGCTGAAATTCATTCAGGTCGGATACGTATTTATGAATGAGCAGATATCCTTTTGGAGAGTAGTTATACACGACAGGGGCAATGACGGTGATAACATCTTCGTCAAAATAACCGTGGTAATCGCCAGTCTGTGATTGGGAACTTCCACTTTCGGCCGGATTAAAATCTTCGATGACAGAAGGAGACATTGGGTAGTCGTAAGGCTGCGCAGAGAAAAGAACATTCCCTTCTTTATCAACAAACCATACGGCTGCATCAAGCTGTGTCTCGATTCCGGATAGTTGAAGTGCTACTTCAGAACCATCCAGTTCATTGGAAAAATAAGAGGACAGATAATTGTTGGCAATCAGGTTTGCTTCTGTATACATCGTTGAAGTCAGGTAATTCTGCATAGGAGTTTCCATCAGGCTGGAAGTCAGAGTAGCTACGGTAAAGAGACTGAGAAACCCGAATATAATATAAACAATGATGAATTTTAGATATAATGTGCTGCGCATAGGGCTCCTTTCTCACCTGTGAAAATGCAATTATTTTACTTCAAATTTATAACCGATTCCCCAGACCGTGCTAAGGCTCCAGGAAGGATGATCTTTGATCTTTTCACGGAGACGCTTAATATGAACGTCAACAGTTCGGGTGTCACCAATATATTCATATCCCCAGATCTGGTCTAACAATTGTTCGCGTGTGAAGACCTGATTCGGCGAGGCTGCCAGGAAATACAGTAATTCCAGTTCTTTTGGCGGCATGTCGACTGTTACACCGTCTACTAATACAGAATAATTGGTCAGATTAATCGTAATACCTGGGTATTCTACACATTTTCCCTTATCTTCTTTTGGAGAATCTGCTTTTTGAATCGGTTGATAACGGCGTAAGACTGCTTTGACACGGGCTACCATTTCTTTGGAATCAAAAGGCTTCATAATGTAATCATCTGCTCCAAGTTCCAGACCAAGTACTTTGTCGAAGACTTCACCTTTGGCAGACAGCATGATGATTGGAACATTAGATTTTGTGCGGATTTCACGGCAAACCTGATAGCCGTCAATGCCAGGAAGCATAAGATCCAGCAGAATCAGATTGGGCTGATAAGTTTCATAGGCGATCAGTGCCTTTTCTCCGTCATGCACCATCATAGTATCAAAACATTCTTTTGTAAGATATAGAGAAATCAATTCAGCGATATTTTCATCATCGTCTACGATCAATATTTTTTGTTTGTTCACTTTATCACTCCTCCTCAGGAATTATTCCAGTCATTTATTTTAGTTCCACAATTGTAACACCGGCATCTCCTTCACCGAATGCACCGAGCCGGAAAGACTTTACATGCTTTTGGCGCCGCAGATAGGTGTGAATACCAGCTCTTAATGCGCCGGTTCCTTTCCCGTGAACAACTCGCACGGATGAAAGATGAGCCAGATAAGCATCATCCAGATATTTATCCAGTTCAGCAACTGCTTCATCTACTGTTTTGCCGAGAAGATTAATCTCTGGACTTACGGAAAGAGATTTACCCATCTTCATCTTGCCTTTGCTGGTCTGATGCATCTTTTTGGCTGAGTAAGAAGGTGCTTCTTCGATGATCTCCAGATCGGAAATAGGAACCTGTGAGCGAAGAATTCCCATCTGTACTGTAACATTTCCCTTCGAATCGGGCAGCGAAGTGACCGTCCCGTTTAGATTCATACTTAAGACTTTGACGGATTCCCCAAGCTTGAAGTCACTTGGCTTATGCTGCTTGCGTGGCTTTGGGGTCTCCCGCTTCATGCCGGAACGTGTAGAATCCATTTTCTTGCGGAGACGTTCACGTTCTTTTTCCATCTCAGCAACGGAGATATTCTCTTTGCCGAATTTGCGGAAATTACGCATGGTCTCGTCTGCAGTTTCTTTGGCGTCGGCTAATATTGCATGAGCTTTTTCATTTGCCTCTCGAAGAATACGTTCTTTTTGTTCTTCCAGTTTTTCTTGCTTTTGCTTTGCCTCCGTCTTTAAACGTTCCAATTCACGCTTGTAAGCAGCAATCTCTTCTTGCTCTTTTTGAATGGTCCGTTTACTGGTCTCCAGATCGGTCAGAAGATCTTCGAAGGATTCATCCTGCTCGGTCAGATGTGTCTTAGCTTCCTGGATGATATAGTCCGGAAGGCCAAGCTTTCCGGCGATGGCAAATGCATTGCTCTTGCCGGGAATTCCGATCAAGAGGCGGTATGTCGGGCGTAAAGTCTCCAAGTCAAATTCACAGCAGGCATTTTCTACTCCAGGTGTAGACAGGGCAAATACTTTCAATTCACTATAGTGAGTCGTTGCCATGGTACGGATACCACGCTGATGTAGATGATTTAAAATGGCGATTGCCAGGGCAGCACCTTCGGTAGGATCTGTACCGGCACCTAATTCGTCGAATAGTACCAGGGAATGTTCATCTACATGTTTCAAAAAAGATACGATATTGGTCATATGGGATGAGAAGGTACTCAGGCTCTGCTCAATACTCTGCTCGTCGCCGATATCTGCGTATACGTTATCAAAAACAGCCAGTTCCGAACGGTCCAGTGCTGGAATATGAAGTCCAGCCTGACCCATCAATGTAAATAGACCTACCGTTTTTAAAGAAACGGTTTTTCCTCCGGTGTTCGGACCAGTGACAATCAAGAGGTCGAATTCGTCGCCCAATGTAATGGTGATCGGTACAACCTTCTTTTTATCCAGAAGTGGATGGCGACCTTCGCGGATGTGAATGCGTCCCTCGGTGTTGAACCGGGGCATGGAAGCGTTCATATCCAGAGCCAGACTGCCCCTTGCAAAGATAAAATCCAGTTCACTGAGTACAGAGTAGTCGGTGCGAATGGTCTCAATATATTCGGCAGCATCTACACTTAGACGTGCCAGGATGACTTGAATCTCTTCCTGTTCCTTTCCATAGAGTTCTTTTAAATCGTTGTTCAGCTTCACGACTGCCATTGGCTCGATGAAGAGTGTAGAGCCGGTAGCCGACTGATCGTGGATCAGACCGGATACCTGACTGCGGTACTCTGCTTTTACAGGGATGCAGTAGCGGTCTCCACGCATGGTAATGATTGCATCTTGCAGATAAGTGCGAAGAGAGCCGTTGACCAGTCCGGTTAAGGTTGCGTGGACTTTGTCGTTGATCTGGTTGATTGAACGGCGGATATGCTTCAAAGTACTGCTGGCATCATCGCTGATCTCGTCTTCTTCCAGAATGCAGCGGCGAATCTCTGTTGTTAAGATAGAAACAGGCTCTAATTGCTGGAAAAATGTGTCCAGACAATCTTCCAAATCGTCTGCATTCTCATGGCGACCATAAGATTTGGCCCTTCCGGCAGCTTCCAGAAGCTTGCAGATACGAAGCAACTCGCCGCTTCCAAGAGCAGCACCGATCTCCAGACGCTTCAGGGAATCATTGACAGGATTACATCCACTAAAGGAAAGGCGGCCCTTCTTAACAATTCGCGTAAATGCGGCGGCTGTCTGCTCCTGAGCCGTCTGTATATCTGACAGTGAGGTCATAGGTTTCAGTCTCCGGCAGCGCTCTTTGCCGCTGAAAGAAGAAGCCTGCTCTGTTAATAATTCAATTATTTTATTGTATTCTAGTTTTGTTAAAGTTTTCTTATTCATCTTATTCACCTAGACCTATTCTACCTTATTTGCGCAACAAAGAAAAGGATAAATATTGAACATTCGCTATTCTTACGCTATACTATAAGAAGGATTGTAAAGGAGTAAATGCGTCTATGGAGGAGCAGAAAGATCCCAAAGAAGAGAATCAGGAGTATTCATTTCTTCAGGAAACCATCAAAGAGAAGCAGGGTGGTATTCGAAAATTCTTTTTCCGTGCAGCCGGGTGGGGACTGGTATTCGGAGTCTGTGCCAGTCTTAGCTTTTTTGCGCTTAAACCGATGTTAGACGAACGATTTCAGGACAATCCGCAAGAAGTAACCATTCCACAGGATGAAGATGAGGTGGAAGGGGAAGAAGAAAATCAGGATCAAGAACAGACGGAACCGGTGATTCTGAATGATGACAGTTATCGACAGATGCAGCAAGAATTAAAGGCTGCTTCTGTAAAAGCAGGAAAGTCCATGGTAGAGATTGTTGGATGGACAGAAGGTCAGGGAGAAGCGAAAGAGGCATCAGGAAATAATATCTCTGGCCTTATAGTCGCAGACAACGGAAGAGAGCTTCTGGTATTGGGAAAAAAGATCCCTGAAGAAGAAGCAGAAAAATTACAGATTGTATTTTGTGATGGACAGAGTTATCCTGCGAGTCTGAAGAAAAGTGACAGTATACTTGGGTTTGGAATCTATGCGGTGAATCGTGCAGATATTCTGGATACTACCTGGACACAGATTGAGACCGCCACATTGGGAAGTTCTAATGTAGTGAAGAATGGAGATGTGGTAATCGCAGCAGGAAGGCCTTTTGGGGTAAATGAAGCTGTAGGATATGGCCTGGTGGTTTCTAATGAAGATAGAGCAGAACTGACAGATGGACATTATCAGCTGCTTCGCACAGATATTACTGGAATTGAAAATGGCAGTGGTTTTGTGGTAAATCGAGATGGTGCAGTTGTTGCAGTGATTGATCAGAATATGGCAGAAGAAGGCAATGAAAAATTGATCACAGGATATGGTATTTCTGATATTAAGAATATTATTGAATGCCTGTCCAATGGAAAATCTGTTCCTTACATTGGAATCCGGGGCGGCGATGTTACAAATGAAATAGAAGAGGCGGGCGTTCCTCAGGGAATCTATGTAAAAGAAGTAGAAGTAGAATCTCCGGCGATGGCGGCAGGAATCCAGAGTGGAGATGTCATTACCTGTATCGAAGATATCCAGATCACATCCTATGACATTTACCACAGTGTACTGATGCGTAAGTCAGAGGGAGATAAGATTATTATTAAAGGGCTTCGCCAGGGCGCAGATGGCTATGTTGATATAGAATTTAATGTGACTGTCGGAAGCAAAAAATAAAAATGACAACGAATTAGAAAGAGGCAGACAATATGAGATATATTAATACCCTTCATGAAGGGGAGATTATCCGGAATGTATACCTATGCAAGGGAAAACGTTCCGCAGAGACAAGAAACGGCAAACCATACGACAATCTGATTCTGCAGGACAAGACAGGAACCCTGGATGGCAAAGTCTGGGATCCTAATTCCGGCGGAATCGCAGATTATGACGAGATGGATTTTATTGAAGTATATGGAGAAGTTATCAGCTATAATAACAACCTTCAATTGAACATTAAGCAGATCCGAAAAGCTCTGGAAGATGAATATGTAGCAGCCGATTATATGCCGACGACTGAGAAAAGCACAGATAAGATGTACCAGGAATTACTGGGGTATGTGAAACAGATTCAAAATCAGTATCTTAAACAGATGGTGGAATACTATTTTGTAAAAGATGAAAAATTCATCAAAAGATTTAAAGCACATTCAGCGGCTAAGAGTGTCCATCATGGATTCTCGGGCGGATTACTGGAACATACACTTAGCGTAGTGAAATTCTGTGAATACATGGTAGGGGCCTACCCAATCCTGAACCGCGATCTATTATATGCGGCGGCCATTTGCCACGATATCGGCAAGACCAAAGAATTGTCCTCCTTCCCCGAAAATGACTACACAGATGATGGACAATTACTGGGGCATATCGTCATCGGCGTAGAGATGGTCGGCGATGCAATCCGCTCCATCCCAGGCTTCCCCGAAAAGCTCGCAAGCGAACTCAAACACTGCATCATCGCACACCACGGCGAACTCGAATATGGTTCCCCGAAAAAACCGGCACTGGCAGAAGCATTGGCACTCAACTTCGCAGACTGCACAGACGCCAAGATGCAGACATTGACAGAAATATTCAAAGACAAAAACAGCAACGACTGGTTAGGGTACAATCGGTTGTTCGAATCCAACTTAAGAAAAACAACAATGGGGACGTAGTATTGTTGCAAAGTACTACGTCCCCAATTAACTTTTGCCCTGTACCCAAATGATAAAATGAGGTATGTTTATGCAAAAAAATGATATGGTGACGGTTACAATTGAAGATATGGGAACATCGGGTGAGGGCATCGGCAAGGTGGATGGATACGCGTTGTTTATCAAGGATGCAATCATTGGTGATGTTGTGGAAGCTAAGATCATGAAGGCGAAGAAGAATTATGGATATGCAAGATTGATGAATATTCTTACGCCTTCGGAATATCGTGTAAAAAATCCGCCATGTTCTATGGCGAGGAAATGTGGCGGATGCCAGATTCAGGAGATGGAATATGGGCGTCAATTGCAGTTTAAGATGGATAAGGTGAGGGGGAATCTCATGCGTATTGGCGAGGTGCCGGAGGAGTTGCTGGATTGTGTGATGGAACCGATTGTGGGGATGGATGAACCATTTCACTATCGGAATAAAGCTCAGTTCCCGGTTGGAACGGATAAAGAGGGCAATATCGTTACGGGGTTCTATGCAGGGAGAACGCACAGTATTATCCCGAATACAGACTGCTCCCTCGGCGTGCCGGTCAATGAGAAGATCTTGAAATGTATTCTTGCATTTATGGAAGAATACGGTATCCGTGCGTATGACGAGGAAAAGAACAGTGGACTGGTTCGCCATGTCCTGATCCGATATGGATTTACGACAAAGGAGATCATGGTCTGTCTTGTTATCAATGGAAATAATCTTCCGTGTGGGGAGATTCTGGCAGAACGTCTGGCACAGATTCCTGGAATGACTAGTATTACTTTAAGCATCAATAAAGACAAGACGAATGTAATTATGGGCAATCAGATTAAGCCTTTGTGGGGACAGACTTATATTACCGATTATATTGGAAATGTAAAGTATCAGATATCTCCCTTATCTTTTTATCAGGTGAATCCTGTACAGACGGAGAAATTATATGGACTGGCACTGGAGTATGCAGATCTTCATGGAAATGAGACGGTATGGGATCTCTATTGTGGAATCGGAACTATCTCTCTCTTCCTAGCACAGAAGGCAAAAAAAGTCTATGGCGTAGAGATTGTGCCGCAGGCTATTGATGATGCGAAAAACAACGCTAAAATCAACGGAATTACGAATGCAAAATTCTATGTCGGGAAAGCAGAGGAAGTCCTGCCGGAGTATTATGCGGCTTATGAGCGAGAACATGGCGGCAAGACGGCACATGCAGATGTGATTGTGGTGGATCCGCCGAGGAAAGGCTGCGAAGAGAGTCTTCTGCAGACAATTGTAGATATGCAGCCGGAGCGGATCGTGTATGTAAGCTGCGATTCCGCAACATTGGCAAGGGATGTGAAGTATCTGAGGGGATGTGGGTATGAATTGGAGCGAGTAAGGGCTGTAGATCAATTCCCTCAGACGGTTCATGTGGAGTGTGTTTGTCTCTTACAGAAAAATTGAAGGACTTCTTTCTTGGACACATTATAAAATTTTGATACCAATAAGCTGGAATCTAATAAGAATCTTGTAATTGCTGAGTTTCTAGGTTTATCATTGAATACAAACTTTACGGAAACAGATGAAGATATTGCCAGATATTCTGTGTTACATGAAAATGGGCAGTTGTTTGCGATAAAAAAAATAATATATCTGTCATCTGAGCAAGAACTGCGAGAGAAAATTGAAATGCAAAAAGCGATGTTTTATCTTCAGCAGAAGGAAAAGGAGTAGGGCATATGGAGGTTTCAAAAAAGATTGGAAACTGTATAGAGAAAAGCTTCCTGAATGGCAGGAAGCATATATTGAGAGACTTGTGTCCACATATGTTGAGTATTTAACTAGTGATGAATCTGCGTCCAAAAAGTTTTGGGAAATGGAGAAGCGCATTAAGAGAGACAAGAAATATCCAGGGGTCCTGATTGAAGTGAGTAAACGGGACATGCCATTTGATCTGATTCGCCTTCTGCATGAAGGTGTAATAACTGTCGGAGATTTAGATGATTTTTCTGATGAATTAAAAGAGACTATAAGATTTTTGAAAGATAGGTTGGGCTAATGAATCCCCCAATATTGATGTGGGGAAAGAAGATAAGGGTTTTGATTATAGAATTAATGCTGGAAATAAACAACAGAAATGCGTACCTTTTTTATCATATCATAAGGATACAAATAATTATCCGAGAAGCTAGGTGTTAATCCATATTCTCGGATTTTTGTATTTCTGACCATAAAGAAGTATGAATATTATTATAATGAAAATTTTCCGTATATATGAGGAAATAGAAAAGTTGAGGAAAGAATTAAAATTTTATATTCTAAATACATGAAAGAAAATCGCGATTTGAATCTAAGAAAAATGGTCATACAGAAAGGAAAAAGAGGTATGGAAACGAAAGTTAAAAAAGGTTATGGAAAAGGCTGGGCGCTGATTCTTTATGGTTTTCTTGCATATTTTACTGCTACAGCTGTAGGTAGTGCGATGAATGCAGCATCTGGAACATTATCAGAGTTGAGAGGATGGAATGCAGCAATGTTGACCAGTTTTATTTCTCTTGGCGCAATCGCAAATGTAGTTGCCGGATTTGTATTTGGTAAGTTATCTACAAAGACATCCGCTAAAAAGTTAAGTATTATTTGTGGTATTATCTGGATCGCAGGCGTTGTTGGAATGGGTGTAACAACAAACCTTTGGTTGTTTGCAGTTTGCCTGATTGTTGCAAATGGTATTTCATGTGCACTTGGTTATCAGTTGGCACCGGTTATGATTGCAAGATGGTTTCCGAAGAGAAAAGGTATTATTATGGGAATTGTAACAATGGGTATTCCGCTTTGTTCCGGTGTTGCTACGATGATGTATCAGGCTGGTTATGCAGCTATGGGATCTCTCGGTGGTTTTGTTCCGTTTATCGCAGTATTTGTTGTAGCATTGATTATTCTGGTTATATTTCTTGCAGATAATCCGGCTGAAAAAGGATTTGTTCCGGATAATGGAATGCATATTGAAGGGGAAGAAGAAAAAGGATTTAATAAAGAAAGTATCTGGACAACAAAAAAACTTCTTGCGACTCCTCAGGTTTGGATTCACGGTGTGACATTGGGATTACAGCTTTTGTTTGCCAGCGGATTGATGGTACAGTTATTCCCAAGACTTCTTGAGATTGGATTCGATCCGGCAACAGCAGGAATGATGATGCTTGCATCCGGTCTTCTTGCTTTGCCTGGTTCTTATCTTTGTGGTGTACTTGACTCTAAGATCGGAGCAAGAAAAGCCGCTTATACATCTTATGTATTTGGAATTCTTGCAATGGTTCTGAACTTGACAGGTAATACTGTTTGTGTATGGCTTTCACTGGTATGTATCGGTATGGTTGTAGGTGGTGCAGCAAACTGGCCGGCATCTCTGTGTATCGAAGAATTTGGTGACAGCTTTGCAAATGGATATGGTATTATTCAGCCAATGATTCAAACAGTTGGAGCAGTTGGACCTGCATTCTTTGCTATCTTCTATGGAATGACAGGAAGCTACAGAATTCCGTATATCTGTGGTGCGGTGCTGATGTTAGTAGGATTGATCGCATTTGCACTTCTTGCAAAACCGGGATTTGTAAAAGCTGAAGAAGAGAAGTGCAGAAAATAAAGGGACAGGATTATGAACGCTTATAAAGTATTTACGGTAAACCCTGGTTCCACCTCTACAAAGATTGCACTGTTCGAGGGAGAGAAAAAGCTGTATTCTGCAAATGTCAGTCATGATGCTGAAGTGCTGGCACAATATAAGTCACTGGGAGAGCAGCTTACATACAGAAAAGAAACGATTGAAAATTTACTGAAGGAAAATCAGGTGGATCTGGAAGGCCTGGATGCATGTGTGGGGCGAGGTGGCGGTTTGCTCGCCATGGATGGCGGTACTTACGAGATTGACGAACTTGTGTTGGAACACTCTATCCGTGCAGCCAATGGAGTAATCCACCCGGCATGTCTGGGACCGAGCATTGCCCATGAGTTTGCAGAGACGTATGGTGCGAAGGCCTATGTAGTGAATCCACCGGATGTCGATGAACTTCAGGATCTGGCGCGGTTGACCGGTATCAAAGGAGTATATCGGGGAGTACATCTTCACGCATTAAATCTGAAGGAAACAGCGATTCGTCATGCAGAAACGATGGGAAAGAAGTACGAAGAATGCAATTTTGTAGTCTGTCATATCGGTGGAGGAATCTCTGTATCTGCTCATCGAAAAGGCAAGATGGTGGATGGATTTGATATTGTGGGAGGAGAAGGACCAATGGCTCCGACCAGATGCGGAAGTATTGCAGTTGCGGATCTTTTGAAATACTGTGCGGATAAAGATATCAAAACAGTGAAACAGCTTTGCACAAGAAACGGTGGGTTTGTCAATCACCTTGGAATCTCTGACGCAATTGAGCTTACGAAGCGGGCGGAAAACGGAGATCGGTATGCGGAGATGCTGTGGAATACCATGATCTATCAGATTGAAAAATGTATCGGCTCCATGGCAACCGTATTGCATGGTAAGGTAGAAGGCATTCTGCTTGGCGGAGGAATGGTGTATAATGAAGGGCTGGTTGCCCAGATCAAAGATACCTGCGAATGGATCGCACCTGTCAGTGCGTATCCGGGTGAGTTTGAGATGGAGGCTATGGCTTCCGGTGCAGCCCGTGTACTGGATGGAAAAGAAACTGTAAAAAAATATACAGGAGTCTGCAATTTCCAGGGATTTGATTTTGAAAAATAAATAGTGATTCATTGCAGAAGCGGGTGCCTCTAAAAAGAGAACCCGCTTTACTGCGTTGTGAGTTGTTTTTTATGTTTCCGAAAAGAAATCGATAATTTCGGTCTTTGTTTTTAACATCTGAAGGACTTCCATATCAATCGTATCATTGTAGAATGTATGTAAAAGTCGGAATAACAAAGAAGTATCATCCGGATGGAAGGCCGCCATAATGATAATTCGGATTTTATGAGAATTCCATATAATTCTGTGATCCAGAGTGGTGATTGATAGTTTCGTCTCTGTGGAAGGTATCAGAGAATGAAGGAACAGAATTCCGGGGTCGATGGCTCGAGTGGAAATGGATTCTCTTCTTAAAATGTCTGATAGATATTGAGGTTCTACCAGACGATTCTGTATAAAGTCAGATGCCATAAATTCAATAATGGAAAATCGGTCTGACAGAGATTCTTTTTCGTGCCAGAAAGCATGTTCTAATAATTCATTCACTGCTGTTTTTGGGGAAGAGCACATCTTTCCAATCTGCTTTTCCTGGATATATGATGACAGAGTCAGGTAGTCTTTTGGTGCCAAGAAATTGCTGATTTGTATCGTGTCTATTCCGGGATGATCCGTAATTGTTTTTCGAACGGTCGACAGAACAAGGTCGGTGTTTTGAAAGTCAAAGGCTGTTTTTGTATTAACAGGCAAAAGTGCAGTAATATCAAGATATTTATCAAATGCTCCCAGAACTTTCCTTTTTAATGCCCATGCGGCAGAAAGATTCAGATGACAGCATATAACAGTTTTCAGCTTTGCTTCCGGATGCGTCTCATATAAGAACTCCAAAGCACCGGAAATACAGTGGGCAAGATACAGAAGTTCCGTCTGGTTCATATAATATCCAAGATATTCCAGTGCCAGATCCTGAAACAGGTATGCAATTTCAAATTCTGTAAGAAGATTCTTTTTGGTAATGTTGGGATTCCCCTGCGTATTAAAAATATGTACCGGTGTCTGAAGGTAACGGAGGTATGACAGCAGCGTGATATAAAAATCATCATCGTCCGCAAAATCCAGATGAAAAACTTCCTGTATTTTTTTGAGATACGCATCGGCCATATTCAAAGTTCTTGGACCAAAATGCCGGGATAGGGAAGCTGAATCCGTGTTTGAGATATCAGGCAAATGCCCGGAAGCAATCCGCTGATAGATGTCATCTCGTTCCTCCTGATTAAATGCGCAGTGCAGCTGTCCTTCCAGTGCATCTAAAATGCTTGTGGCTGCAAGATTTGCCTGTGTATCCGGTTTGGGAACAGGAGAGGTACTGGGCAGAGGATGTCCGGAGCGGATACGGTGGTACATGATGGCAAGGGAGAGATTCAGAGAAACCAGAGTCGGATCCTCCATTGCAATGTTGTATTTGCTCAGGTGAAGAGGCACTTCATCCATAATATACTCCAGAATATCTTTATTTAAAAAATTATATCCATAATAGGTATTTCCGCTGGTATTGTAATTCCAGTCTTCGTGAAACAGGTGATTGAGAATATCACGCCGTTTTTTTTCGTTTTCTTCAAAAGAAAGATTGTCTTTTTTCTGTTCCAGTTTTATATAGGGCTCCGATAATACATATTTCATTTTTAAATGATGAAGGTCGTGTTCCAGCGTGGTATGGCTGACGAACATTTCGTCTTCCAGGTCGTACATGTTCAGTGGTTCATCTGTCAGGCACAGTCGGAATGCCAGATACCTGACACGGTCTTCTTTTGTAAAAAAAGCAGTATCTATCTGATTCATTTCCTGTATTTTTTCCGGGTTTTCAGCAGCATAGAGATAGCCTTTGCTCCGCTCAGACAGTATCTCTGCCTGATAAGGCCGGATATTGCGGTTGATTTCTACAACGTCGCTCCTGATAGTGCGCGGAGACACATTGAGCTGTTTTGCCAGTTCGCTTCCGGTAATATAGGTGGTCTGTTCCTGCATCATGTGAAGGAGCTTGCGTTGGCGAAGGGTTAAATTCAGTTTGTCCATAGCCGTAATCCTTTCTTGAAAAGTATAGATATATATTATCAAAAAGCATTGCCGTTTTAAAGAGGAAAAACCCAATTTGAGACAGAAGGGTCTGGAGATTAATATATAGATATAAAAAACAGGAGGTCATGAAAGATGAAATACGAAAATACCAGAAAAATAGTTTTAGATGCAATTTTGGACGCAGTTGATATGGGATTAATTCACGGCACATCAGGAAATATTGCCATGAGAGATGATAAAGAGGATGTAGTAGCGATCACACCAAGCGGAATTCCATACAAAGGAATGACAGCGGACCAGATTGCGATCGTAGATCTGAACGGTAAATGGCTGGACGGACCGTTCAAACCTTCATCAGAAGTTCCGATGCATACGGCAGCTATGAGAGCAAGAAAAGACATCAGAGCGACGGTACATACACACGGTATGTTTGCAACGATCGCAGCCATGAGTGGAGAACTCCTTCCAACGACTCCTCCGCAGGCAGAGTTCGTACCGGTTGGAATCGTTCCGTTTACAATGCCGGGAAGCGATGATGTGGCAGAAAAAGTGGTAGAAGCTCTTGGAGCAGAAGGAAGAGCAGTGTTGATCAAGAATCACGGAATGTTCTGCTGCGGGAAAGATATGAAAGCAGCTATGTCAGCTACGATTTACACAGAGGAAATGGCTCAGACCGCATACTACGCTAAGATCGCAGGTGTGTTCCAGCCAATGCCAGAAGAAGCAGTTAGGAAAATGAAAGAGTTGATCGCAGCAGACCAGGCAGTATAGGAGGAGCGGTATGAGTTTTAACTTTTTTGTAAAAAGCAATATAACGTTCGGAAGAGGTGCCGTAGAGAAACTTCCGGAGATTCTTGCAGGATATGGCTTGAAAAATATCATGGTTGTCTATGATCAGGGAGTAAAGGCAGCCGGCATCGCAGAGAAAGTGATGGAACAGGTGGAAAAAGCCGGTGTGAAAGCTACCATCTTTGACGGAGTCATTCCGAATCCTACCAATGAAGTGGTGGAAGAGGCAGCAGCGATTGCAAAAGAAGCACAGGTTGACGGTTTTGTGGCAGCAGGAGGCGGAAGCAGTATTGACCTGGCCAAAGCAATCAATGTTCTGATGACAAATCCCGGAACTATCGGTGAATATGGTGGAATGGGAATGGTGAAAAACCCATGTCTTCCATTGATCGCTATTCCTACGACGGCAGGAACTTCCAGTGAGATTACCAATGTAAGTGCACTGATCGATACAGAGAAAGTGATTAAATATGTTGTAATTGACAATAATATTGTGGCTTCAGACGTTATCGCTGACCCGGATTTTACAAGAACCGTTCCGGCAGGTGTTACTGCAGCAACAGGTATGGATGCAATTACACATGCGGTAGAGAGCTATATTTCCAACATGGCGACTCCGCTGACGGAGTACAATTCTCTGAAAGGGCTGGAGATTCTTCATAAAAATCTGGCAAAAGTTGTAAAAGACGGTTCTGATATGGACGCAAGAGAACAGATGATGCTTGGCTGTATTATCACAGGGTTTGGTTTCTCCAATGCGAACCTGGGACTGGTACACGGAATCGCTCATACATTGAGTGCACATTTTGGTCTTGCACACGGTATGGCAAATGCAACCGTGCTTCCATATGTTATGGAATATAATGCAGACAGTTGTCCGGAAAAAATGGTTGATCTGGCAAGAGCAATCAATCTTCCGGTAAGCGGTAACCTGGATGAGGATAAGCTTCTGCTTGCAAAAGAGTTGAAGAATCTGACTGCAGAACTTGGAATCAAGACCCTGTCAGAGCAGGGAATTGAAAAGAAAGACTTCGATATGCTGGCCGAGGATGTATTAAAAGAGCCTGTGTTGGGATTTAATCCACGTCAGAACATTACAAAAGAAGATATTCTTTCCATTCTGGAAAAGGCATTTTAGTGATAGAAGGGACAACAGCAAAGTGAGTAAAGGAAAGAAGATTAAAATAATTATTTCAATCGTGGCAATTTCATTCATTCAGGGATTACAGTACTGTGTCTCACCGGTACTGGGGCAGATACAGGAAAATTACCCGGATGTAAATATCAGTCTGATACAGATGCTGATTACGGCACCCGCACTGATGTCTATGATCGTCGCGGTATTGTCAGGATGGCTGGTCGTAAAGATCAGTAAGAAGAAACTGCTTATCTTTGGAAGTCTTGTGGCTGGCGTCACCGGTTTCCTCCCGTTCCTGTCGGATAGTTTTGGACTCCTGTTCTTTGCGCGGACATTTTACGGAGTGGGACTGGGACTGGCAACGGCTTTAAATACGGCAGTGGTGGCAGAATTCTTTGAAGGAGACGAGAGAGTATCTGTTATGGGAATTCAGGCTGCCAGTGTGGGAGCAGGCATGGTTGTGGTAACGACCGTAGGCGGAATGCTGGGAGCAGGCGGTTTCCGAAATGCATACCTGATTAATGTGATTGGATTTATTTCTATGCTATTGATTTCATTCTGCCTCCCGGATACCGGAAAAGCGAAAGTAAGCAGTACGGAAAAGATTAGGCTTAACAAAGAAGTATTCAAAATATCTGCGCTGGGAATGATTGAATTTTTATTTTTGATTACTTTTACAACGAATATTGCAATGCACTTAAGTGGAAGCCTTGCGGGAGATACCGCGGCATCAGGAAATCTGACCGGTATCTTCTCCGGTTCCCAGATTGTGGTGGGACTGATTCTTGGAATGATCACGAAGGTGACAAAGAAATATACACTTCCGGTTGCAATGCTGAGTTTCAGCGCAGGTGCTTTGCTGCTGGTTCTGTTCCCGTCTAATTTTGTGATGCTTTTGATTGGTGCGGTTTTCTGTGGCTTCTCTCAGGGAATGTTCATTCCACAGGCAATGGTAGATGTTGCAGGAGCTGTAAAGCCGGTGGCAACCGCGATGGCATCCGCATGTTTTACATGCGCAATGTGTTTTGGACAGCTCGTTTCTCCGACTGTCCTGAATACGGTTTCAAAGATTGTTTTTGGAGATATCACAACAACGAATGTATATCTGATTTCCGCAGTTGGAATGACGGTGGTTGCAGTATTTACATTTATCATGAAAGCAAGAAAGGAAAAGTAGAGATGAAAAAGAAATTAGCACTTTGTACTCCAATTCCGGAAAAACAGATGGAGTTTATTAAGGAACAGTGTGATATTACAATCTGTGGGGAGTTAAAGCACGGAAAAGGTAATGTTACAGAAGAGATGACAAAAGAAGAATGTATGGGACATGAGCTGGTAGTACTCGGGGATGAGTATGCAGGTGCAGATACGATTAAGGCATGGGCCGAGTCCGGTATGAAGTTCATGGGTGTGGCAAAAGGTACACCGGCAACTGTTGATTACGATGCAATCAGTGAAGCCGGTCTGGAGTTATCCTACACACCGGGAAGAAACCGTGTTGCAGTAGCAGAGTTCAACATTGGTCTGATGATCGCAGCAGCAAGAAATCTGACACTGAGCTGTACAGGTCTTTCTAAGGGGGAGCATGTGGGTGAGCCTATGGAAGATATCTATGATGTACCGGATGTAAAGAATGTAACATTTGGTCCGTTAGACGAGAACCATCCATTTGTAGACTACGGCATTGGTTTTGAATTGTATGGAAAGAAACTGGGTATCGCAGGATATGGTGCAATCGGACGAGAGGTTGCAGTAAGGGCGATGGCATTTGGAATGGAGATTCTTGCATACGATCCATATATGCCTGCAGAAAGAATTGAGTCTGACGGAGCAAAAGCAGTTGACCTTGATACCATGCTTGCAGAGAGTGACATGATCAGTATTCACCTTCCGGTTCTTCCATCTACAAAGGGTATCGTCAATAAGGACTGGTTCTCCAAAATGAAACCGACTGCATATGTAATCAATACTGCACGTGCAGCAGTCATTGATCAGAAAGATTTTGTAGAAGCACTTATGAATAAGACCATTGCAGGGGCTGCAATCGATGTGTACTGGAAAGAACCGGTACCGGCCAATCATCCGCTTTTATCCATGAGAAATGTGGTATGTACACCACATATGGCAGGACTCACTACAGATGTAGATAACTGGTCCGGAACCATGATGGGAGAGGAAGTAACCGCTTATCTGAAAGGTGAACCAAGAAAATATATCTGGAAGGTAAGAAAATAATAGATGCATAATCAGTGGGCTGTCTGAACAGCCCATTTTCAAAAGGAGAAAGTTTATGGGAGCAAAATGTTGTAAAGGAAAAGAAAAATATCCACATCTTTTTTCCCCGATCAGAATCGGGAACATTCGTTTGAAGAACCGTATTATTGCCGCTCCGACTAGCCCGAGCATGATTACAACGGAAGGTCATTTTACACCGGAAATGATTACTTATCTGGAAGAAAAGGCAAAAGGCGGGGTGGCAGTCGTAACATATGGAGAATCCATTGTACATTCATCTACAGGAAAATCACATAACAAACAGCTTCAGCTGGATTCCTTTGGTGTTAAACAGGGAATGGCGGAGGCCGCACGTGCCATTCATAATGCAGGGGCATATTCGAATATTCAGCTGTCCCACGGTGGAAAATACGGCGGACTGGTCAGCGTAGGCGGAGATCAGGATGGTTGTGAGGTGGCATATGGACCAAGCCACGAGATGACACCTGCAGGAGAGGTGCAGGAGATGCCGAGAGAACTGATCTTTGAAATCATTGATTCTTATAGAAAAGGTGCAAAACTGTGTAAAGACTGCGGGTTCGATATGGTACAGGTACACGCGGCACATGGATGGCTGTTTTCTCAGTTCCTGTCACCGGTTATGAATCAGAGAACAGACGAATTCGGTGGTTCATTAGAGAACCGCGCAAGATTCCTTATGATGGCACTGGATGCAGTCAGAGAGGGAGTCGGACCGAGATTCCCGATTGAGATCCGTATCTCCGGTGATGATCTGACGGAAATCGGCCTGGGTATGGAAGATTGCGTGAAGGTTGCACAGATGGTAGAGAATAAAGTAGACCTTTATAACGTATCCTGTGGAAATCATGAAGATCCGGATATGTTCTGCCGTACTCATCCGTCTGCATTCTATAAGAGAGGTGTCAATGTATACCTGGCTGCAGAAATCAAAAAGCATGTAAGCAAACCGGTTGCCTGTGTTGGCTCTTTAAATGACCCGGCACAGATGGAAGAAATCATCGCAACAGGACAGGCAGATATTGTGGAGATCGGAAGAGCACTTCTGGCAGATCCGTATCTGGCAAAGAAAGCCCTGGAAGGCAATGCGGATGATATTACACCTTGCTTAAGATGTTATGAATGCTTCGGAGAGACTTCTAAGAGTGAGACGGTAAAATGTACTGTTAACCCGACCATGGGACAGCAGCTTCCGGAAAAGAACAGAACAGCAGCACCGGAACGTCTGAAGAAAGTCCTGATCGCAGGAGGAGGTCCTGCAGGTATGGAAGCAGCCATCACTGCGGCAAACAGAGGTCATGATGTTACTCTGGTAGAAAAGAATGATAAACTGGGCGGTAATCTTTACCCGGCAGGAGCACCATATTTCAAAGAAGATATTATCAAACTGTGTAAAGTTATGGTGAAGAGAGTGGAAGAAGCAGGTGTGAAGGTAGTTCTGAATACAGAAGTGACACCTGAGTATGTAGAATGCTTCAATCCGGATGCATTATTTGTTGCAATCGGTTCCAATGAACTTCGTCCGCCGATCAAAGGCATGGATCTTCCACATGTTATTATGGCGATTGACGCGGAGCTTCATCCGGAAAAACTGGGAAGAAAAGTTGCCATCATGGGTGGAGGTCTCGTTGGAGGCGAGGCAGCAGTATCTTTCCATCATGAAGGAAAAGAATGCGCTATCATCGAGATGAAGAGTAAGGTTGCCGAGGAAGTAAATTCCTTCTATAGAGGAGGACTTATGCCTGAGATTGAAAAATCAGCAACATGCTATGTAAATACAAAAGTAAAAGAGATCATTCCGACAGGAGTTCTCTGTGAGAAAGATGGCGAGGAGTTTATTGTTGAGGCAGATTCTGTTGTATGTGCTCTTGGATTCAGAGCTCCGTATGACAAGGTAGATGCTTTGTGTGATAAGGTTGATGAGTACTATATTATAGGAGACTGCAAGAACGTCGGACAGATCTATCACGCAACAAATGAAGCTTACTACGCAGCAATGAGGTTGTAATATGAATCAGAAAAGACAGATAAAACTGACAAAAAAGCGATGGTTCATCCTGCTCGCCAGCTGCTTGATTAATCTGTGTATTGGTTCTTTATATGCCTGGAGTGTATTTGCTGTTCCTGTGGCAGAGCATATTAGCTCTGCTACAGGAACAAATTTAAATACATCCAATCTGGCAATCGTATTTACAATTGCAAATTCAGTTGGTCCGGTTACACTTATCTCCGGTGGATTTACCAATGACAGACTGGGACCGAAGTGGGTCATATTTGCGGGAGGACTCCTGTTTGGTGCAGGAATGATTCTCTCGGGGATGGCATCCGGTCTTCCGATGCTGATGATTGGATATGGTCTTGGATGCGGACTGGCAATGGGGTTGGTGTACGGATGCACCATCAGCAATTCTGTGAAATTTTTTCCGGATAAACGTGGTTTGATCGGAGGAATCGCAACGGCTTCCTATGGAATCAGTTCTGTGCTGATCCCGCCTGTGGCCAATGCACTGATTCGTAGAGTTGGAGTCATGAGTACATTTAAAATTCTGGGAGTTGCTTTTATTATCGTTATCTGTGGCGGGGCTTTTCTGATTGAAAAGTGCCCGGAAGATTTTGTTCCGGTCGGATATCAGCCGGAAGTTTCAAGTGGAAAAGCTGCCGAAAAACAGGTAAGAGACAAGGAATGGAAAGAAATGCTGGCAGACCCGGTGTTTTATATTATGATTCTGATGCTCACCTGCGGAGCGGTATTTGGGCTTATGACAATCTCTCAGGCATCTCCGATTGCCCAGGAGATGATCGGTATGTCGGTTACTGCTGCTACAACGGCAGTTTCCGTGCTGGCGTTATTCAATGCTGCAGGACGTGTGGCAGCAGGATATCTTTCGGATAAAATCGGAAGGATTCAGACACTGACGATTATGTTGATTGCTGCAATGGCAGGATTGTTCCTGCTCTACAGTGCAGGAGAAGGAGACGTAGTAAAATATTATGCCGGCGTTTCAGTTGTAGGTTTATGCTTCGGTGCATTTATGGGCGTGTTCCCGGGATTTACAGCTGACCAGTTCGGTGCTAAGAACAATAGTGTAAATTATGGAATCATGTTTATTGGATTTGCATTTGCAGGTTATCTTGGACCTACGATTATGAGTGCCCTCCATGAAAGAATGAACAGTTACAGTCCGGCCTTTTTATTTGCAATGGGGCTGGCTGTACTGGGAATTCTGTTATCACTATTATATAGAAAAATGAGTATCAGACGGGAAGTCTGAACACAATACAGAAAGGAGAAAAAAGATGGATAAGTTAAATATACTTCTGGTGACAGGGTTAGTGACCGCGGAACATCAGGGACGCGTTATGAAGGAAAAGCTTCGTGATCTGCTAGAGGCAACCGGACGTTTTAATGTAGTGATTGTGGAAGAATTCCGCAACATTACTCCGGAATTTCTTGAACCGTATGATGCGATTCTGATTAACTATGACGGAAAAACATGGCCGACAGAGCATGCACGCCGCTTCGGTGAGCAGACAGAAGCTGCAGTTTACGATTTTGTTGCAAAGGGAAAGGGAATCATCTTCTATCATTCCAGTATCTGGGTTGATCCGGATTGGCCGGATGAATGGAGAAAACTTTTGGGCGGATATTGTGCAATGGATAAAGGATGCCGCCGTTGCCCGAAAGATGATCATTTTGTTGAGGTTATGGATGAAAATCATCCGATTACAAAGGATATTGACAAAAAATGGATGAATGTATTTGATGACTTGTTCACACAGGTAATTATTCATCCGGAGGCCAATGTACACGTGCTTTGTTCTATTTACGATGATGTGGAAAATTATAAAGTGCCCGGATTTCCTCCGGCACATCATCCGGTAGATATTCCGGACGGTGATCTGAATAAGATGGAGGGAGTGAATCAGTACACACCGGTAATCTGGACCAATCAATATGGGGAAGGTCGTGTGTTCGTTACTTCTATCGGACATTGGGAAGCACTGGATCGGTTCAATTTCATCACGATGCTTGTCCGTGGAGCTGAATGGGCTGCATCCGGGGAAGTTACACTGGGCAGGCCGAACCGCAGCGGTGATAATCGTCTGAAGTTATTCCCATACTATTAAGGAATATTATAACTAAAATAAATCGCAGCAGACGCAAAGTTCATTTGCGTCTGTTTTTTATTGTATACCGGAAAACGGAAGCACTGTTCCTTAGAGGATTAATAATCTAAGGAACAGCGCTTCTGAAAAAGAGGGATACTATATATTTTGGAAATTTCTCAGGTCAGCGTCCAGATTTTTATACATGCTGATGTAGAAAGGATACATTTTATCATATACCTCAGCCCACTCTTCATTGGGTTCAATCACTTCTTTTACCTGAATCAGTCTGGACATTGCTTCTGTCAGGTCCGGGAATACGCCTACGGCATTACCGGCGATCAGAGCATCTCCGAAAGGCACATCTCCGGATCTCTCATCCAGAATGTAAATCGGCATGCGAAGCATGGAGGCTTTAATCTGTGACCAGGTGCGGCTCTTTGCACCACCGCCGGTAATGCGAAGAGAAGTTGCCTGTCCACCGGCATCCTTAATTGTCTCCATGACATGGCGTAATGCAAATGCAGTTCCTTCGAAAATGGAACGAATTATTTCTTCGCGGGTGGTGTCACGGGAGATTCCGATGAACATACCCTTTGCATGAGAATTCCAAAGCGGAGCCCTTTCTCCGTAAAGGTACGGGAAGAAGATTAATCCGTTGCTTCCCGGAATCACATCTGCTGCAAGGCGGTTCAGGTGTTCGAATACGCTGATGTTGTTCGATTCGGCATATTCTTTTTCCGGTTGTCCAAGCGTATCCAGATACCACTTCAGAGATGCGCCACTGGCACTGATCGGTGCATCGAAAATAAAAGGCATTCCAACAATGGAGCCTGGTTTTGCGACCAGTGGAAGCGTGGTGGGTGTTTGGTGCATACTTCCGGCAAAGACGAGGGAAGAGGTTCCTGAGGACTCTCCGGCATCTCCAATCCGGCTTAATCCAATCGCATACATAGATGCAATTGCGTCACTTGCTCCGGCTACAACCGGAATACCACTTACCAGTCCGGTTTCTTTTGCTGCTTCTTCGGTTACCGTGCCAATGATTTCATTAATCTGCCGGGGCTTCGGAAGAAGCCGGTTCAAATCGGCTCCGATTACACGGCTGATCTCTTCAGACCATTGTAAGCTAGTCATATCCAGACACTGGGATTTACCGGCCTGGTCGATATCCATTGTCATTTTGCCGGTCAGTTTATAATTGATATAGGAACTTGCCTGCAATATCTTATAAGTTTTTGCAAAAAGTTCCGGTTCATTTTCTTTATACCACAATATTTTATTTGGAAGAAATCCCGTGTCAGGCTGCCCGCCTATAATAGATACGTATCGGTCAAAACCAATCCGGTCAATAATATATTCCAACTGTTTGCCGGAACGTCCATCCATCCAGATGATGGCATTTCTAAGGGGAGTACCTTCTGCATCTACAGGAAGCATGGTGACTGTCTGAGAACTGACGGATATGCCTCGAATTCGCTTTACAATTTCACTTCCGGATTTTTGAGTCACTTCCTGAAGGATCTCAACTGTATTTTTCCACCAGAGATTGGAATCCTGTTCGGCATTGTTAGGTTCGGGAACGATAAGGGTGTTGGCTCTCGATGCTGATGCGGCTACATTGCCGTATTCATCCATGATCATTGCTTTCACATTGGTTGTCCCCAAATCCATACCAAGGAGATAATTATCTGCAATATTCATATTCTTTTCCTCCGTAATACTTCTTTGAATCATATAGTAGCAAAGTAGAACAGGCTGCTCAAAATCAGATTTGCCGTTATAAAGCGGAAATAAAAGAATTGTGAATATGCGGGAGAAAATTTATACTAACGGTGACAACAGGAGAATAAGGTGTTCTGTTTTAAACAGGAGCATTATTTTAATATTTCATGTATAAGGACAAGGAGGACAAATAATGAACAGAGAGGAACTTATGGCAAAGATTATCGAATTTGCAGCTATGGCTTTTAATAAAGATGCTGCAGCAATTAATGAGAACACAAACATTGCGGAAGAGCTTGGAGTTGCATCTTCCCAGCGTGTAGCAATGAGTGCTTCTATTGAGAATGACTTTGATGTAATGATTCCGGTTGCAAGATTTGGAAAATTCGAGACAATCGGAGATCTTGTTGATTTTGTAATGGATGAGATGTAAGGAGGACAACATGTTACACAACGTAAAACTTGGAAAAAATATGAGAAGTGTTTCCATCGTTGGAATTGGTGCAACACCTTTCTTCAATGGAGTACAAAACGAGACTTACAAAGGTCTTACAAATGGTGAGCTTTTTGGATATGCAGCACTGGACGCAATGAAGGATGCAGGAATCGAGCCAAGGGACGTACAGTATTTCTTCCATGGATCTGCAAACCCACATGTCCTGAATAACTGTATTACTCCGAACCTTCAGGTAGCAGACTGGTTTGGTATGAGAGGAAAAGGTTCTCTCTCTCACTCAGAAGGATGCTGTACCGGTTATATTGCGCTGGAGGAAGCAGTATTTGCGGTTGCCAGCGGTGCTTATGATATTGTTCTTACCGGATGTAGTGAACAGGGAACAGGTATGCCGGACGGCAATACTCCGGACCACATGCGTGTACCGTTGACTTCCGAAGTATTATTCCCGGATCTGGATTCTATTTTTGACCGTGCATACGGACGATATCTTGGCGGTGGCCCGGGTATGAATCATGATGATTGGATTAACTACTATGCAAAAGAAAACGGACTGACACCGGATCAGATTGATGATGTTCTGGCACATCAGGCATATCATTTCCGCCGTGCAGCAACACTTTGCCCGCGTGCAATTCGCCGTACACCATTTGAAGAGATGGCAAAAGAAGCAGGATATGATGATGTATGGGAATACATGAAATCCAGCCATAATCCGAAGATGACACAGTACTTAAGAACAGCAAGTGACTCCTGCGTAGCTGACGGGGCAGCAGCATGTATCGTAGTTCCGACAGAGATCGCACACAAATTTACAGACAAGCCAATCGAAGTGCTTGGTGTGGGTGCATCTGTATTAGACGCAATCGTTCCGCATCTTGAGAAGAAAGCAACTGCCGAAGCTGCACGCCAGGTGTTTGAACAGACAGGACTTACTGCTGATGATATGGATCTTTTATATGTAAATGACTTTATCGGATCTTCTGCATTCCTTGCAGCTGAGGAAATCGGATACCTTCCAAAGGGAGAAGGATGGAAATATGTGCTTGATGGAAGAATCGCATTTGACGGTGATAAACCTATGAACACAAATGGCGGCAGAACTTCTTACGGACACGCATTTGGAGCTTCCGGTATGGCAGATGTATTCGAGGCAGTTACACAGATGCGTGGAGAGGCCGGAGAACGTCAGGTTAAGAAACTTCCAAAATACACTTTCCTCAGAGGATTTGGCGGTGCGCAGAACGTTCGTGCAATCATTCTGAAGAGAAATTATTAAAAAGGAAAAAGTGGATTCGTAAATGAGGAGGTTTAACAATGAGTGCTGAGACAATGAAAGCAGAAGAAATATGGAATCCGGAACATATTGTTGAAAAATTCTGGAATGGATTAAAAGAAGGTGTTGTATATGCAAGAAAGTGTAAGGAGTGCGGAGCAATTGAGTTCCCGCCACATATCGCATGCAACAGCTGTGGATATCATGAAACAGAGTGGACAACTCTTACAGGTAAAGGTGAATTAAAGAGTTTTGTATTTACCGGTGTTTTAAATGCAAGACTGGAGCTGGAAGACCGTGGACTTAAGTATGTCTGCGGAGAAGTCCAGCTGGATGAAGGTCCGTCAATTAATGCGGTAATCCTTGGTGTGAATAAGAAAAAAGCCCGTGAGATCGATGGAAAACTTCCGGTACGTGTACGCCCGGTATTCTATGATATGGGAAGATACACAACCCTGTTCTTTGAACTGGATGAAGAATAAATTGTTGAGTGATCATAGTATGTATGGAGGAAAAACTCATGAATGTACTTGAGCAGATTTATGCGAAGGCAAAAGAAAATCCGCAGAAGGTAGCATTTCCGGAGGCTGCAAATGAGAAAATGATGCAGGCAGCTTATGAGACTGGAAAAGAAGGATACATCATTCCGTTACTTGTGGGCAATGCAGAAGAACTGAAAAAGCTTGCCAAAGAAAGAGGATACGACCCATCTGTATTTACTTTTGTGGATATCCATGATGAAGAGTATACGAATAAAATCATCAGTGAATATGTGAAACAGCCGGGAACCATTTTCAAAGAGAAGGCGCTTGGAAGGCGTATGCAGGATCCATTGTATTATGCAATGGCTATGCAGAGAGTTGGCGAAGCAGATGTTACATTTGCAGGAATCGACAATACAACAGGTGACGTGCTTTTGGCAGGTCAGATGATTATTGGCATGAAACCGGGAATCAGTACAATTTCCAGTATCGGACTTGCTGATATTCCGGGATATGAAGGAAGTGAAGGTTCTCTTCTGGCGGTAGGTGACAGTGCAGTCTGCACGAATCCAAGTGCCGAGCAGCTGGCCAGTATTGCCATCTCTGCGTGTGATACCGTGCAGGAGCTTCTGGGATGGGAACCAAGATGTGCAATGGTTTGCTATTCTACACTTGGCAGCGGTCAGGGCGAACTGATTGACAAGGTTACAGAGGCGTTAAAGATTGCAAATGAGCTTCGTCCGGATCTGGCGATCGATGGAGAATTCCAGCTGGATGCAGCAATCGTCCCTGCAGTTGCAGAGAAGAAAGTAAAGCGTGAAAGCAAAGTTGCCGGAAAAGCTAATGTATTGATCTGGCCGGATCTGAATGTTGGAAATACAGCAGTGAAGCTGATTCAGCAATTTGGTCATGCGAATGCATACGGACCAATGCTCCAGGGATTTAACAGTATTGTATGTGATTGTTCCAGAGGAGCACCGGTATCTGAGATTAAAGGAAATGTCGTTATCTCTGCAGTTCGTGCAGCTGAGAGCAAGAAACGAGCTTAATGGGCTCTCCGTTATCTTCATAGCAGACGGACAAAATCTGTCCATGTGACAATTGCGTCTGATAGCAGGAAACGGAGGAGTCTGAACAGATGACAGACAATTCATCCTTATCGTTAATAAAGGAAAAAGAGAAATCTGTAAGGTTGGTATCGACACCAATTCCGATTTTTTTCACATATGCTTCTTTCAATGTCCATAGGCGATAAAACCATTCCTGTTTTTGGGGAATGTCATCACCGTTGGAGTGAAGGAAGCATTTTTCCCTTTCAGATAATGCGCGGTTAATCAAAACTTCGGGGAAATATCCAGGGCATTCAGCGTCAATGCCAATTGGTCTGTTGTGGAATGCGCATGCGACCAGTTGATTACAGTGAGTGATGTTGAAACAGATTTCTGGATAATCCGGAAGATAGGGTTTGCCGTTGATATCTGGTGTTAGAATTGTATTGATTTCATCGCGCGTCAGAGGAATCTGAAAGAGATCTCGAATCCCTTGAATAAGAAGTGTTCGCCCAAGTTCGTGTTCCTGCCTGTTGACGTCAGAGATGGAATCAGAGATTGGTGTATAGTATGAGTAGTAGATGGCAGGCATGTGTTTTCCTCCTTTGGATGTTGGTTCTGTGTGTATTATAGACCTTTGGAAGAAAAAAATATAGTAGTATAATTTTTAGATGTGAAATGGCGGTGAATTGACATGTATTTGCAAAGAGATTATGGAAAACTTTTTTATGAAATTTACGGGGAAGGAGAGCCGTTATTACTTATTCATGGTGTGATCGTTGATGCAGAATTATATGAACAGACTGCGAAAATATTATCTCGATATTATCAGGTAATCTGTTATGATCGAAGAGGATATTCGAGAAGTAAATGTGAAGAATGTCCGGAATTTCATATGGAGGATCAGGCAGAGGATATTCTGGGACTTCTGGATGCCCTGGGTATTGAGAAAGTTACGATAGCAGGGGCAAGTGCAGGAGCAGTCATAGGACAGTACTTCCTGCAGGAATATCCTGAAAGAGTCAGACACTTAATTATGTATGAACCTGCAATGATAGGGCATATGCTAAGGGAAGATATTGAATTTCGAAATTGGGTAACGGAGACATCACATTTGATTGAAAGAAAGAAATACAATATGGTGTTGCTTCGTTTTTCTGAGCATATAGGTTCGCCGGATCCGAGAAGTCCGAAGAAATCAGAGAAAGTATCTCTTCGCGAATTGGATAATGTTGAATATGCATTTACAAAGGAAGTCCCGGGCTTACTTCAGTATCAGCCTGATTTAGAGAAGATGCATGAAAAGGCAGACAGGATTACACTGGCAGTCGGAGAAAGAAGTGGGAATACCGTATATGTGCAAGAGACATACCGTCTGGCAGAGCAGATAGAAAAGCATGTTGTCATATATCCGGGAGGTCACAATCTTCCGTATGATCTGCCTCTGGAGTTCGCAATCTGTGTTCTGGGAACTTTAAAAATAACAGCGGATTAAGGTTCGTACTTATATCTTCATGAATAGAATGTCATTGCATATTGGCATTGATCTGGAGCTGGAGTATTATATTTACGCAGTCGTGATTTCCCCTGCCAGCTCGAATCCTTTCTTTGCCGCAATCACAGCAATAATCTCATTGATGACGGCTGCAGCTGCGATGGTTCCTTTCACGATGACTGCAAGTTCGGGCTCGGAGACAGCCAGGACGGAGCAGATAATTCCGGTGAAGACCAGAGATACTCCGGAATGGGGCAACAAGGATCGGATGGAACCAGTCGACCAGATTCTGAAGCTGCTTTTCTGGGATCATATTAGAGAATACGGCAGAGAAAGATACACCCATCAGCATATAGTTTAAAGTAATATTCGTAAATACTGTTGTATTGCAGAAGAGGCCGATTGCAGCTGTGGCGGTGATGCCAAGTAAAAGGCTGATCAGGGTTCCTGCTTTTCCGGGATTCTTCTTCAGGAAAAGTCCGGCAATCCATCCAGTGGCAATTCCGATGATGATTGGTAAGAAGATCATGACTGGAATCATATACAGTGGAACAGAACCACCGGAGACCGCACGGGCGATGAAGGAATTGACGGTGAAGAAGACGGCAATTCCAACGATATCATCCAGGACTGCCATTGGAAGCAATGTGTCTGTTACAGCTCCGTGTGTGTGGAATTCCTGTACGATAGAAAGTGCAGGTGCAGGAGCTGTTGCAAGGGCGATGCCTCCGAATGCAAATGCCAGATAGACGGGTACTCCGGAGAGCGAGAATACAATGGCAAACAGGAAGGAGACAAAAGCAAATGTTCCGAGGGACTGTGTCAGAGTTGTGACAATCAATGCTTTTCCGTATGCTTTGATTTTTGCCCAGATCAGTTCGGTTCCAAGCATCAGCCCAAAAGCGCACTGCATCCAGGTAATGATTAATTTATACCATTCGGAATTCATGACTTCCTGTGGCAGAAGACCGGCGGCATTTGGACCGAGAAGCATTCCAGTGATCAGCCATCCTAAGATAGAGGGCATTCGAAGTTTTGTAATTAATTTTCCAGCAAGAAACGCAACTGCCAGTGTGCAGATCCATCTTAATATATAGAGAGATAAGTTCATTTCCATTCCTCCTGTCATTTCTATGATTGATTATTATCTAATATCTAATACGCCGTATAGCAGAATATCCAACTGACGACGGCATGTTTCTTCGTGTTCTCGAAGAATATCATCTTGTTCATAAGTCCCATGAGAATCTATTTTGTAGTGCAGGTTAAAGTAATCCATATACATTCGGAAATCATCTGCCACCAGATCCACAGAAAGACCCGGGCGCAGGGGCTCACTTTTGAGGAGCTCCGTAAGTACTGCAATATTCAGCGAATCAAAAGGCTGACGTATCTGGGCAATCTGAGGCCTGAGCTTTTCTGGAGAACGAAAAGAGGCATCAATAAAGATCCCGAGCTGTTCTGGGTTGTCTGAGAAGAACCGAAGTCTGGCATTAAAATATTCCTGAAAACGTTCGCTAGCTGTGCCGGTCAGATTATCTGCTGTAGATTGCAGGAAAGAGGTAAATCTGCGAAAGCAAGCTTCCACGCAGAACAGGTACAGCTCATCTTTATCCTTAAAATGATGATAAATAATTCCTTTGGAGATGCCTTTTTTTGCCCAGACAGTATTTAGGGATGCGCCTTCATAGCCTTTTTGGGAAAACTCTTCTGTAGCAGCATCCAGAATTCGCTGCCTGGATAAGGCGCTTTTTTCTTCGCGTTTCATATATCCTGACCTCCTGTTAGGCTTAATATTCAAGCATATTGAGAATGTTATTTACTAATGGGTTTAAAAACAAACCAATAAGTCTGTTTTATAGAATATCACAAACAGACCAGATGGTCAATATGATTGACCGAGTAGTGAAAAGAGAATTTGCTATTTTACAGAAGACCTGAATAGGTGTATTGTTATGATATCAGTGAAAATCAACGTAACGTTTTCATCAGCATCGGGAGGATAGATTTATGTCGGAGACAGGAGAAATGTTAATTCAGGGAGCGATAGATCTGCATGTGCACACAGCTCCGGATCTTGTACCAAGAAAGTATACCGACATCCAGCTGGCAAAGAAGTATCAGGCAGCAGGAATGGATGGATTTGTCTGTAAATGTCATCAAGGGGATACTGCAGCAAGGGCAGCTACTGTATCGGAAGAGTTCCCTTCGATAAAGGTTTATGGAGGAATTGTGCTGAATCACGCAGTCGGAGGATTGAATGAAGCTGCGGTCTATGCCTGTGGAAAGATGGGCGGTCGGATTGTCTGGTTCCCGACGGTTGATGCGTATCAGGACGCAGATTATCAGAGGTCGCACCAGAAAGGACATCTGGGTGTAGAGAATGAGCAACGGAATTGTCGTGAGAAGATTCGGATCCTAAATGAGAGTCAGGAATTGATACCGGAAGTATATCCGGTATTGCAACAGATTCGGGAGCAGGATATGATTCTTGCAACGGGGCATCTTGCGCCATTTGAAAGTCTTGCTCTGTTAAGAGCAGCATCGAATATGGGAATTCGCAGATCCATTGTAAGTCATGTATCTTTCCCTGTTACGAGGGCAGAGTTAGAACTGCAGAGAGAATATCTGGCTTGTGGTGCCATGCTGGAGCATTGTTACTATACGCCTTATTATCATCTCTGTGACTGGGAAGAGATTCTGGAAAGTATCCGTCATGCAGGCGCGGGGCATATACTCTTGTCTTCGGATCTGGGCCAGATACAAAGCCCGGATCCGGAAGAAGGAATGAAGCAGTTTGTTGAAAAACTGCATGAATCTGGTATCTCTGCCGGGGATATCCGGCAGATGATTGTGGCAAATCCCAGAGAACTGTTGGAATAATCCAGTTGATGCTTGGATGAATTCAGTGGATTAGTAATTTCCAGAATGGTTGCGGCTTTTATCAATGCGATTGTGTTGAACTAGCAAGCCAGGTGAATAACTAAATTGAGGATAACAATAGGGGCATCGGTCAAAAAACGGATGCCCTGGTTTTTGAGAATTGTCTGAAATTAATATATTTTTTATAAAGTTAAGTGAACTTTTCGTTTTGCTTTTCAGGATTTGTGATATGTAATATCTAGAAGATATTTTGATTGATTTTGAAGGGTTAAGGTGAAGAGATTATCATGAGCAAAGTAATAGGAATCGACTTGGGAACTACCAATAGTTGTGTGGCTGTCATTGAGAATGGACAGCCCGTCATTATTCCGAACAGTTCGGGAAGCCGGACAACACCGAGCGTGGTCGCATTTGCCAAAAATGGAGAGTGGCTTGTAGGGGATACGGCCAGGCGGCAGGCGGCTACGAATCCGGATCGTACTATCAGTTCTGTGAAAAGACACATGGGAACCGACTGGTGCACAAAGATAGACGGAATGGTCTATAAGCCACAGACAATCAGTGCGATGGTACTGATGCAGCTGAAAAAAGATGCGGAAGCATTTCTGGGAGAAGAGGTTGCAGGGGCAGTCATTACGGTTCCTGCGTATTTTAATGATATTCAAAGGCAGGCTACCAAGGACGCAGGGAAGATTGCTGGGCTAGATGTGAAGCGAATCATCAATGAGCCTACCAGTGCAGCCCTGTCTTATGGATTGAATCATGGTGAGGCACAGAAGGTCATGGTCTACGATCTGGGCGGCGGAACCTTTGATGTCTCTATCATTGAGATTGGTGACGGAATCATCGAAGTCCTTGCCACGGCAGGAGATAATCATCTGGGTGGAGATGATTTTGATGAAAGGATTACCCGTTGGCTGGCCGAAGAATTCAAGCGGCAGAATCGGATTGACTTGAGCAGAGATTTTGCGGCAATGCAGAGGATCCGTGAAGCGGCAGAGCAGGCAAAGAAAGAACTGTCAACAGCGGAGATTACGAATATTGTACTGCCTTATCTGACCCAGGCAAAGGGAGAGCCGGTCCATCTGGAGATGCCACTTTCACGTGCGAAATTCCAGGAACTGGTCGGTGACCTGATTGAATGTACTGCAGGACCGGTACAGAATGCTCTGAGGGATGCGAAGATCTCTGCATCGGATCTTAGCCGTGTCCTGCTGGTGGGAGGTTCGACAAGAATCCCGGCAGTGCAGGAGAAGGTGCGGCTCCTCACTGGAAAGGAACCTTCGAAAAATATCAACCCGGATGAATGTGTCGCTATGGGTGCGGCTATTCTCGGAAGTACTTTGCAGGGGAATTCTCTGGTAGCAGCAGGCACAGGAAAAGATCTGCTCCTTCTGGATGTTACGCCGCTTAGCCTTTCCATAGAAACGGTAGGAGGTGTGGCAACAAAGCTGGTAGAACGGAATTCTACTCTGCCGACCCGTTATTCCCGTATCTTTTCAACGGCAGCACCGTACCAGAGAGATGTAGAGATTCATGTCCTTCAGGGAGAACGTCCGATGGCAAAGGATAATAAATCCATCGGAAAATTCCGTCTGAAGGGAATCCGCCGCGCTCCGGCCGGAGTTCCTCAGATTGAAGTAACATTTGATATTGATGCCAACGGTATCCTGAAGGTATCTGCGAAGGATCTGGACACCGGTAAGGAACAGTCCATTACCATCACGGCAGACGACCGTATGTCAGATGCTGAGATTGAGCAGGCAATGCGCGATGCACAGCAATATGCAGGACAGGATAACCTGCGAAAGGAAGCCCTTGAACTGTCAGGAGATGCCCAGAAGCTTCTGGGAGAGACTCAAAGAGCGTTGAAAGCCGGAGGTAAGCAGATTGAGAAAGCACAGAAGAAGCAGATAAAGGGTGACATGAACGCACTTTCCAAATTATTGTCAAATCTTAGAGTGGACAAAGTAACAGAAACAGAAGTGGTCAATATTCGCCAGGCTAAAGAGAACCTGGAACGCTCCAGCGCAGGCATTCTGCATTATGGAAATTGATCCTGGCGAGAGACTTTTCATTCCCGATGATTTCTGCTATGATGAAGGTGTCTATGGAGACGATCTGAAAGACACGGAACCGTAATCTTAGCAGAAGGAGTGGATGTCTGTGAACAGAAGAAAATTGCAGGTTCTTCAATTGGCAGAGAAGTTGGAGGGTGAGAGCCGACTTGGTATGGAACGAAGATACTATCAGCATGGAGTAACAACGATTTTTCAGCATAGTATCAATGTTGCCTGTGTAAGCTGTAAGATTGCAGAAAAATATCATCTCGATGTAGATTACTATGCCCTGATCAGAGGTGCATTGCTGCATGATTATTTCTTATATGACTGGCATGTAAAGGACAGAAGTCATCGGTTTCATGGATTTACACATCCCAGGAGAGCCCTGGAAAATGCAGACAAGGAATTTCAGCTTACGGAAACAGAAAGAAATATGATCTACTGTCATATGTTTCCTCTGACTCCAATACCACCTAGTACTAAAGAAGCTTGGATCGTGTGTGCCGCTGATAAGATCTGTGCGCTTAGTGAGACGATGATGCCTCTGTTATGTAGATTAAAGGTATATAAAACATTATAGTAAGGATAAGGTTTTACAATGGATTTACAGAGATTAACAATCGGACAGATGGCACAATTGAATCATATATCTGAGCAGACCCTGCGCTTGTATGACAGGGAGGGGCTGCTCAAAGCACAGGAGGTGGATCCGGAAAGCGGATATCGTTATTATCACATCCTGCAGTCGGCAAGAATCGACCTGATCCAGAATATGAAACGGTACGGACTGACATTAAAGCAGATCAAGGATATGCTGGAAAATGATGATGCGGATGTGATCCGGCAGAAACTGGAGATGCAGTCGAAGGACATTGAAGAGCGTCTTCAGCAGCTGACCAGGGTAAAGAGCTCCCTGAACCGGGTACTGGATAACTATAAGCGATACGAAGCGCTGCCGAAGAACGGACAGATATTCCTGGAGTATCAGTCAGAAAGGCAGATCTACAGGTGTGAATGTGAACAGGATTTTTTTGAGCAGGATGAGGCAGGATATGAGTATATGCTGCGCCAGTTAAAACAGCATCTTGTAAGCCACGATATTCCGCTGTCATTATTCTGCAATATCGGAACGATTATCCGTAAAGAGGATCTGAAGTTTGGGAGGCTTACCTCTAAGGAAGTGTTTCTGTTTGTGGATGAACGTATAGATATAAAAGATTGCGAAAGGGTTCCGGCTGCGACTTATGTATGTATGTGTTCCAGTGATTTTTCCCAGGAAGCGGAAAACGCAAGGACATTGCTCGCATATATAGAAGATATGGGATATCAGATCGTCGGAGATTATCTTTGCGAGGCAATCATAGATTTCCCGGTTCTGGAAGAAAAAAAGCGACACATATTCAGTAAGATTCAGATTCCGGTTATTTTATAGCTGAATTTTTAATGAAAAAGTATTGACTTTATACCAACAATAACCACTATGATAATAATATAACAAAGGAACGAAAAATGAGATTATCATAGGAGGTATCAGTATGAATCGTAAAGTTAAGTATGTACAGTATGGATGTGGAAGAATGAGCCGCTGGCTTATGCGCTATGCGATGGAAAAGGGATGTGAACTGCTGGCAGCATTCGATATGAATCCGGCAGTGTTTGGCAAGGATGTCAGTGAGATCATTGGAAATGGATATCCAGCTGTTGGAGTAAGCGTTTCTCCGGCAGCAGATGCTGATCGAATCATTGGAGAGTTAAAGCCGGATGTATGCATCATTGCCACCCGCAGCACGGTGGCAGAGCTGGAAGATATCTTTACCATCTGTGCAAAGCACGGGGTAAATGCAATTACAACCTGTGAAGAAGCATTATATCCGTGGAATTCTTCACCTGCATTGACGAAGAAGCTGGATGCACTTGCAAAAGAAGGTGGATGTACACTTACAGGTGTTGGCTACTGTGACCTTTTCTGGGGCACCATGGTCACGAATCTGATGGGTTCTTCTTTCCAGGTAAAGAAGATTGTAGGCAGCAGCTGGTATGATGTAGAAGATTATGGAATAGCACTGGCAGAGGGCCATGGAGCAGGACTTCCTCTGGATGAGTTTGAAGAGAAGATTGCAACTTGTAATAAGTGGTCATCTGAGGAGATTAAGGAAAAGGTTGAAAGTGGAGAATACGTTCCGTCGTATATGTGGAACCAGAATGGATGGCTTGCAAGCAAGCTTGGACTTACCATTACTTCTCAGACGCAGAAATGTGTTCCATGCACATGGCCGACAGACCTGGAATCTAAGACACTGGGCGCTACGATCAAAGCCGGTGATGCGACAGGAATGCGTGCGATTGTAACGACAGAGACAGCAGAGGGAATTACTCTGGAGACGGAATGTGTCGGCAAGGTATATGCACCGGAAGAATATGATAAGAATGAATGGACGTTGTATGGAGAACCGAATACAACAAGTATCGTCAATCGTCCGGCGACCGTTGAACTTACCTGTGCAACACTGGTCAACCGCATTGCACAGCTGATCGATGCACCGGCAGGTTATGTTACAACAGATCAGTTCCCATATAACGAATATATGCTGAGACCAATCAATGAGTATGTAAAGACAAAGTAAATACAGAATGAAATAAAGGGTCGTTGCACCATAGATGATATTCATCCATAGTGCAATGGCCTTTTTTTATGTAGATATCATGATGATTTACACTTCCTTTTTGGTTATCAGGAAATGCTTGAAAATCCGGCAATTCCAAAAGCTGCAGGACCGCCATGGGTTGTAATAACGCCCTGTGCCTGAATCCAGTGTATTTCTTTAAATCCGCATGCTTTGGCCGTCTCTTCGGCAGCGGCACGTATCTCATCCTGCAGGCCGATCGTATATACATCCACAGAACGTCGCGCTCCAGACGGTAGCTGTCGGAATAGTCTTCAATAAGTTGTCGGACTACTTTTTTCATCTTTCCCCGGTACTTTTTCGTGGCTACGAGTTTGCCATCCAGGATTTCAATACATGGATGAATGTTTAAGATGCGGCTTCCAAGACAGACAGCGTTGCTGACACGGCCGCCGGCACGCAGGAATTCCAGATTATCTGGAAGGAAACACATTTTTGCCCGTGAAAGAAGTTCTCTGGCAGCATCTGCAGCCTCTTCAATAGTCATCTCGGGATGTTCCTTGAGAAGCTTAGCGACAGCAGTCACGACAGCAGCTTGTCCGATGGATACTTGCTTGGTATCGATTGCAGTGACGTAATCACGGTCTTGCGCAGCAATGAGTGCACTTTGATAGGAACAAGTGGTCACTGCAGAATATGCAAGATATAGAATCTGAGAGTCTGGATATTGCTCGTGAATCTCATCAAAAGTTGTAATAAAATCTTCCGGTGAACATCCGCTGGTTCTGGGAAGCTTACGAGTATCATGGTAGTAATCGCAGATTTTCTCAACAGGAAATGATCCGTCATCGAGGGTCTCTGTGTCAAAAGAGACGTGCATCGGAACAATTTTGATATTATATTGAGAGGCAAGTTCTGGTGTCAGATCAGAACCGGTCTCTGCAACAAGAATGATTGGATTCATTGGGAATCTCCTCTCGGGTGTATAATATTAATGCTTTAAAATAATACAATCAATAACATGATACATAGTTTTTACAACTAGGTCAAGAGTCTGCGAATATTATGACAAATAAATTGGAATGGTTCAGTCATAATTGTTTTTATGTTATAATAATCAGAGGAATGTATGTCCAAAGTAACTGATAGGAGAGTAAATTTGCAGATGAGAAAGGATTCCAGACTTGAAGATTGTACTTTGTGTCCTAGGCAATGTCATGTGAATCGTGTAATGGGACAAAAAGGTTATTGTAAAGAAACGGCAGATGTTGTTGTGGCAAGGGCAGCCCTGCATATGTGGGAAGAGGCCTGTATCTCAGGGAAAGATGGATCAGGAACAGTTTTTTTCGCTGGATGTAATATGGGATGCGTTTTTTGTCAGAATTATCATATTGCAAGAAATGAGGTCGGAAAGAAGATCAGTGTGGAACGTCTGGCAGAGATATTTCTGGAGCTTCAGGGGCAAGGTGCGAATAATATTAACCTGGTGACACCAACGCATTATGTTCCACAGATCATAGATGCTTTAGATCTGGCAAAAGAGCGAGGGCTTAGACTTCCCGTAGTGTATAATACCAGTGGATACGAGAAAGTAGAGACACTTCAGATGTTGAAAGGGTACGTGGATATCTACTTGCCTGATTTTAAGTATATGGAGCCGGAACTGGCACAGGAATATTCTCATGCATTGGATTATCCTGAATATGCCAAAGAAGCGTTACAAGAGATGGTGAGACAGGTAGGAAGCCCTGATGTGGATGAGATTACCGGATTGATGAAAAAGGGTGTGATAGTTCGGCATCTGGTGCTTCCGGGGCATGTTAGAGATTCAAAAAAAGTAATCCGATATTTATATGAAACGTATGGAGATCAGATTATGATCAGTATCATGAATCAGTATACCCCAATGCCTCAAGTGGCAGAAGATTCCCTTTTAAAGCGAAAGGTTACAAAACGTGAATATGAAAAAGTAGTGGATTATGCACTCGAGATCGGTGTTGAATACGGATTTATACAGGAAGGTGAAGTGGCGTCGGACAGCTTTATCCCTGAATTTGATGAGACGGGCGTATAATCATACAGGCGAAAAACCAGAGATGATTTTTCGCCTGTTATTCTATTCTATAAAAACTCTGTTTATGAATTTTAACGCATGAACTGATTGATGACATGCAGAACTCCATCTTCATCATTGGATTTGGTAATGTAATCTGCAATTTCCAATACATCCGGTTGTGCATTTGCCATGGCAACGCCAAGACCTGCAACTTCAATCATAGTCAGGTCATTGTAGCCATCGCCGCAGCAGATCATCTCATCTGTAGTTAGACCGATACTCGTCAGTAGCCGCAGCAGAGAGTGCGCTTTATCAATTCCACGTGGCATAATTTCCAAAAAGAAAGGGTCCGAGCAATAGATACTCAGATAGGAGTGGAAATAATCGCATACTTCATCCTTGACTCTTTGAATTATGGAAGGTTCTCCCGTGATCAGAATCTTATTCGTTGGTTCTGTAATGTGTGAAGGAAAATCTTCAACCCTTTCAATCGGCATATGATTAATGTGTGATTCTAGTTCACTGTATTGATTCGGTCTGATACCAGAGAGTAAACGATCTGG
Organism: Bariatricus sp. SGI.019; assembly: GCF_050315235.1. NCBI lineage: Bacteria > Bacillati > Bacillota > Clostridia > Lachnospirales > Lachnospiraceae > Bariatricus > Bariatricus sp. SGI.019. The sequence goes on from NZ_JBNPOQ010000004.1 coordinate 97,835, forward strand.
AGTGTAGCCGATAATATCTATTCCGGCATATTTTTTTGCAATATGGAATATTGGCTCCGCAACGTTATCGGGTAAGACTTTATTGTAGACTATTTCCTTGCTGCGGCAATCCGTAATACGACCTCCATTAAAAGACAGAATATAGCTGCCGTAATCTGCCAGATGAAGCTGTTCTGCCAGTGGAAGAACGCCATTTGTAGGGCGTCCGCTGGCAAGAACTACTTTTTTTCCGGCTTTTTGTATCTCAATCAATGCATCTAAGGTTGGTTTTGTAATCTCTTTTTTGGAATTGGTTAGTGTGCCATCTAAGTCCAATGCAAGAATCTGATAACTCATAATAGTACTCCTGCTATATGTTTTTTAAGGCATCTACAATCTCAGGGAAATTCATGCCATGGGATGCCTTTACAAGAATGTTGTCACCATCTTTTATGATGTCCCTGATTGCATTCAAAAAGTCTGCTTTCGTAGCAAACCATAATCCTTCTGTGGAAGAAGCAGTTTTTAAAGCGCCATCGATCAGTTCTTTCGAAAGGTCTCCGATTCCACACACCAGATCGATTCCGTGAGAAGCTGCATATTCTCCGACTTCACGGTGAAGTTCTCCTGCTTTCTCGCCTAGCTCACCCATATCACCAAGCACAGCAATCTTGCGGCCAATGGCCATATCCAATACATCAATGGATGCTTTCATGGATATCGGGTTAGCATTGTAACAGTCGTCCAGAATAATCATCCGGTCTGTCTTGATGATATTATTGCGCCCTGGGATAGAAGGAAGACCTTCAATTCCGGCTTTGATTTCTTCCGGAGTAAGTCCTAATGTATATCCAACGGCAGTTCCGGCAAGAGCATTGAAGATCATATGCTTTCCGGGAAGCGGAACGATACATTCAAAAGAAGTATCGTCTGGGAGATGAATTGTACAAGAAGTTCCTCGTAATCCCAATGGCTGAATCTGGTCAGCATAGAATTGATTATCCTCATCAAGACCAAAGAATATAGGTGCTACCCCCTTGATTGGTCCTACTCGAGACAGGAGATCGTCATCTCCATTGAGAATGATCGTACCGCCATCTTTCATGTCCTGAATCATCTGTGATTTTTCCTGAAGGATTCCTTCTCTTGTCTTGAAGAATTCCAGATGTGCGACTCCGATATTGGTAATCACGCAGATATCCGGGCTTGCAACAGAAGAAAGACGGCGCATCTCTCCAAAGTGATTGACTCCCATTTCCAGAATTGCTACCTGATGACTTTCATTCATCTCGAAAATTGTGATAGGAAGTCCCCACTCATTGTTAAAATTGCCAATCGTTTTGTGAACGTTGTACTTTTGAGCTACAACAGAAGCAATCATTTCTTTTGTGCTGGTCTTTCCCACACTTCCGGTGATACCAATTACTTTTACATCAAAAGAATCACGGTATAACTTGGCAATGTCCAGTAGTGCCTGTCCGGTAGATTCAACCAGTATATAAGGATAGTCTGTGTCTCCAAGATCTTCATGGGAAACGACACAAAGTGCCCCCTTTTCGATGGTATCAGGAATGAATTTATGAGCATTGACTCTTTCACCATCAATAGCAACGAACAGATAATTGGGCTGAACTTTACGGCTGTCAATCACAACACCGTCTACTTCCTGATCTAGAATGGAAGTATCTCCGTGATAAGTTCCCTGACAAGCTTTGGTAATATTTCTTAAAGTGAGGTTTTTCATAGTGCATCTCCTCGTTTCTAGTTGTTATAACGTGCTTTGAAAGATTCTTCGATGATCTTCATACACAAGTCACTATATTCGATGCCGGCAGCTTTGGCAGCTTTTGGTAGAAGGCTGGCAGGAGTCATTCCCGGAAGACCATTCATCTCAAGACAATAGAATTTACCATCTGCATCATCGATAATAAAATCAGCACGGGCATATACATCCATACGTAGTGCTTCGAATGCTTTTTCGCCGGCACGCTGTATCTGTGCCTGTGTATCCTCATCAATAGATATCGGTGGACAGATCTCTTGAGCACCACCGGTCTGATATTTATTTTCATAATTGAAGACACCATCTTTTGGAATGATTTCGACTAACGGGAGAGCTTTGCCGGCAAGAATTCCACAGGCAAATTCACGCCCCTTGATATAAGGTTCAACGATGACTTCATCCTCATGAGCAACATCAAAAGACTGATGAATTGCATCGAGATATTCTTCTTCTGTATGAACGATGTATACACCGATGCTGGAACCATTGGAACATGGTTTTATCACCAGTGGAAGATAATATCCTAACTTATCCAAAGGCGTATCTTTGGTCTTTGGAGTAAGAGAGGTCCCGCGAGGGGTCGGAACTTTGGCAGTCTTGTAGATCTCTTTGGTGAGCAGTTTATCCATAGATACAGCACATCCAAGGGAGTTCGGGCCAGTATATTTGATGCCCAGAATATCAAAAGTTGCCTGCAATTTTCCATTTTCCCCAACAGAACCGTGAAGTCCCATAAATGTGATGTCTGCCATGCGGCATAACTCAATGACGTTTGGACCAAGATAACAATCAGACTGGTCAGGACGTGATTTTCTTAAAGCTTCCAGATCAGGAGCAGTGGTCTTGATACCTTCTGCAATTTCAAGACCTGCTCCAGGAAGATCAAAGACTTCCTCGAGTTTCTGAGGATCATAAGGATATCCAAAATATACATCCAGTAAGAATGCCTGATGTCCTTGTTCTCTTAAAGTTTTGCAGATCCCTGCACCAGATATTAATGATACATCGCGTTCAGGACTAAGTCCGCCTGCTAATACAATAATCTTCATAAAAATTGGTCTCCTTTTTTACTGTCATTTTTATTCTGTCATATTCATTTGATCCAATAAAGATTTCTTGACTTCATAGAGTCGCGGAGATAAATCCACGTAAACTCTGTGAGGGTAAAAGAGACGTTTTGTCTCTTCCCAAAGTGTCTTTTTCTCCCGTTTACAATATTCTGCAATCTCCTTCACAGAAGGTGACTTATAGACACATTCACCATTCTTAAAGACTGGAACAAGAATCTCTCTCAGGGTGTAGGAACCGCCAGGAAGTTTCGTCTTTTTCCAAGTCTCAATTGGATCGAACAAAAGCATATCTTCATTGGTGTCGAAGGTCTCTCCGACAAAGCAGATGAGATCAGCCTTTACTTTTCCAGTTGTTTTATCATAGATTCGATAGATTGTCTTGTTACCAGGATTAGTAATTTTTTCCGTATTTTCTGAGATTTTAATCTTTGGTACAAATTCGCCTTCTTCATTCTGAATCGCAGCGAGTTTGTATACACCGCCAAAAGAAGGATTGTCTTTGGAGGTAATCAGGTTCGTACCGACACCCCAGGAGTTAATAGCGGCTCCCTGCATCTTCAGATCGTGCAGCAGATACTCGTCCAGATCATTGGAAGCACAGATGGTTGCGTCCGTGAATCCTGCAGCATCCAGCATCTTGCGTGCTTCTTTCGATAAGTAGGCCAAGTCACCACTGTCCAGGCGAATGCCATATTTCTTAAAAGGCTTACCTGCATCACGGAATTCCCGGAATACGCGAATTGCATTCGGAACACCGGATTTTAAGGTATCATAAGTATCTACCAGCAGTGTACAATTATCTGGATACATCTCTGCATAAGTTTTAAAAGCAGTGTACTCATCTGGAAAGCTCATGATCCAGCTGTGAGCATGAGTTCCCATGACTGGAACGTCAAAAAGCTTTCCTGCCAGAACATTGGAAGTTCCGACACATCCGCCAATGATTGCGGCTCTTGCACCATACAGACCAGCATCTGGTCCTTGCGCTCTTCGCAGTCCAAATTCCATGATCCCGTCACCGTTTGCAGCGAATACAACACGGGATGCCTTTGTAGCAATCAGAGACTGGTGATTAATGATATTCAGAATAGCAGTCTCCACAAGCTGAGCTTCCATGATAGGTGCAACGACTTTTAACAGAGGTTCCTTTGGAAATACAACTGTTCCCTCAGGAATTGCATAGATATCGCCGCTGAAATGAAAACCGCTTAAGTAGTGGAGAAAGTCTTCGCTGAATATTCCAAGACCTCTCAGATAATCTACATCATCATAAGTGAAGTTCAGATTTTTTACGTAATCAATGACCTGATCTAATCCGGCACAAACAGAATAACCATTGTTGCAAGGGTTCTGGCGGAAAAATACGTCAAAGATAACTTTTTCATTTTGCCCTTTTGCATAATATCCCTGCATCATTGTAAGTTCATACAGGTCTGTCAGCAAAGTTAGATCTTGTCTGTTCATTCTTTTTCATACTCCTTTTTTTCAAACCGTTATGAATAATATATTCCGCTATATTATAGCACCAGATGAAGAAAATGTAAAAGAAAAAGTAGTCCTTGTGGAAATTGCGGATTCATACTATAATGGTAGACAAGTATTAATATGAACGAAGATATAAGGAGAAGTCAAATATGACCCCAGTTTATGAAGTAAGAACCAAACATACCGATCAAGTGTTAAAAGATTTCATTACATTTCGCGAAGCGGCAAGGAACATCCATATTACTTTTCGACTTGTAGTGCTTTCCATCTGCAGTCTGACACTTGCAGCATTAGGAAAAGGAACGGTACTGACCTATATTTTTGCCGTAATTGCCGTGATTATATTAGCTTTTACGGCAGTAAGAAAGAGAATCGCATTTTCTAAGCTGGCAAAGGCGGATGTCAATTATCAAAAGAAGAGTGAGATTCATTTTATCTTTGGGGAGAGTGAATTCCGGGTAGATAATCCAGATGCAGGAGATGAGCAGAGGATTAAGTATGGAGAAGTCGAATTCATGTATGCAGATGATAATTATTTTTATATTAATGTAAATAATGATGATCTTCATATGATTCCAAAGGGCGATTTTACTTTGGGAGATGCAGAAGGGTTTTACGATTTCTTTATGCACAAGACTGGGAAGATCTTCCAGCCACTGAAGTTGTCATGGAAGATGAAAGCCGATATATTTAAACAGGCATTGGCAGAGACCCGCGAAGAGAACAGTAAAAAATACGGAAAGTAGATGAACCAAAAAACCAGACGCTATACAAGCGCCTGGTTTTTATTAATTGTTTCCTGGATAATATTCTGACAATATTCTCCGATATGCTTTTTGGTTTCTTTATCCATATCTTTCATATAGATTGGTTTGCCATATTCTAACACTACATGTGTCTTCCGAATAAATGGGAGATGAGCCTCAAAGATAGAGACAGTGTTGTTCAGACTCATCGGAACAATGGCACAGCCAGATTTTTCTGCAATTTTAAAAGAACCATTGTGGAATGGAAGCATGCTTAGTTCCTCGCCATCATTGCGAGTCCCCTCTGGAAAGATGCAGATAGAGATTCCGTTTTTTTCATAGTCAATAGCTTGAAGAATTGTCTTCAGACCTTCCTTTGGATTCTCCCGATCCAGAAAGAGGCAATATAAGCGTTTCATCCAGTCGCGCAGAAGCGGGTAACGGAGCATCTCTTTTTTGGCAACATATCCGGTCAGGCGCCTGCATCGGGAATAGGTAAGAAGAATATCGAAATAACTTCTGTGGTTCCCGATAAAAAGTACGGGCTCATCCGGTACGTTTTCTTCCCCGATTACGGTTACTTCTACACCGGAGATCTTTAGAATTACATTAAATGCCCATTGAACCAGACGAAGGCTCTGGTAGTCACTCAAGTTTTTGTTGAACTTTCCAATGATCCATTCAATGCCCAGTACCGGGATTCCCAAAAATAAATACAGGAATAAAAATAATACTACAAGTAGAAACCTTATCATCTGTATGAACCTCCCAATTTGATGCGTGTTTCATTAATATCTTCCATATAAATGTGTCATTTCTTTCAGGTCATCTGCTAATTCCTGACTCAGTACCCCTTCTTTATACCGCCAACTCCAGTTGCCGGACGCTTTACCTGGTGTATTCATTCGGGCGGATGAGCCATATCCAAGAACATCCTGCATTGGAAAGATTGCATAGCGTGCAATGCTTCCAAGCGCTGTGCGGATCAGATCATGGCTGATATAAGCAACATCTCTATTCCGTGTGTATTGACATACTTTTTTCTGACAGTCCGGATTCAGAGTCAGATACCACCCAAGCGTAGTGTCGTTGTCGTGGGTTCCGGTGTAGCAGACACAGTCAGGAGAAGTGAACTGATGCGGAAGGTAAGAACCCTCTCCCAGAGAATCAAAGGCAAATTGAAGTACTTTCATTCCAGGGAAATGGAATGCATCTCGAAGTGCTTCTACTTCTTCAGTTATAATTCCCAGATCTTCTGCAATAATTGGAAGATCATCACCTAAAGCCTCTTGGATTGCATGGAATAATTCATATCCTGGTGCAAGGATCCATTCTCCGTTGATAGCCGTCTCTTCTCCATAAGGAACCGCCCAGAAAGCCTGAAAACCACGGAAATGGTCAATTCTTAAGATGTCCAGAGAATGAAGCTGATGACGGATCCTAGATATCCACCAGGTAAAACCGTCTTCTAAATGAGCATCCCAGGCATATAGCGGATTGCCCCACAGTTGACCGGTCGCGGAGAAATAATCCGGCGGAACTCCGGCGACCTTCAATGGATAGCCGTTAGAGTCCAGCTGAAACAAGTGCTGATTCGCCCATACATCGGCACTGTCCATGGATACAAAGATCGGAATGTCCCCAATAATCTGAATATCACGTTCATTGGCATAAGACTTCAGTGACAGCCATTCTTTAAAAAATAAAAACTGTAAAAATTGATAATACTGTATCTGATGATGCAAAGTGCTTTGAAGGTGTTGTCTGAATTCCTCGGTCGGAATTCGGTATTCTTCTGCCCAGTCCAGCCAGCATGCTCCGTTGTGTACGTCTTTACAGGCCATAAACAGTGCATAGTCATTCAGCCATTCATTCTGTTCTTCTATAAATTGTTTAAAGTCAGAGAGAAACTGTTCATCGTGAAAAGTTCCATCTGTAAAATGTTCATAAGCAATTCTGAATAATTGCTGCTTCCATGGAATGACACTTCCATAATCAATGTGCTCAGGATCTGAGACCGGACAATCTGTCAGATCTGCCTCTGTGATCAGTCCAAGTTTTAACAGATGAGAAGGGGCGATTAAAAGCGGCTGTCCGGCAAATGCTGAAAAACTCTGATAAGGAGAGTCTCCATATCCGGTAGGTGTTAATGGAAGAATCTGCCACAGATGCTGCCCTCCTTCTGCAAGAAAATCTACAAACTCATAGGCAACTTCTCCCAGATCTCCAATTCCGTAAGGAGAAGGAAAAGAAGTGGGATGCAGCAAGATTCCAGATAGTCTTTTGTTGTTTTTCATAGTTGTTCTCCTTCGATAGTGTTCCATATTAATACTCACTATTATACTATAAAATTGGAATTTTTTCTAGCGTTGTTGTGTATGATGTTAGAGAAGATATGCTGTTAAGAGGGCATTATGAAAAAAATATGTAAGATACTTCTGCTGTCACTGGGATTGTTGGTTCTGACGGCATGTTCTGTAAAAAAAACGGAAGAAGAGAGACTCCGAGATGTTGAGTTTACTGTGCTTGATCACGACGAGATACCAGAAGAATTTCTGGCTGAGATTGAAGCATCAAAAGAAGAACCGATGATGCTGACTTATGGGGATAAAGGATACCTGTATGCAGCTAGAGGTTATGGAGTTCAGGATACCACTGGATATAGTGTGAAGGTAGAGCAGTGTTATGAGACTGAGAATGGAATCCGTGTAGTGACCAGTCTTCTCGGACCAGAAAAAGAAGAAAAGATTCTAAAGAAGAAGACATGTCCTTATGTAGTGATAAAAATGGAATATACGGATAAAGAAGTAGAATTCAGATAGGAGGCTTGACCATGGAATATGTGACAAAACAAATGCAGACATACCAGACAGGAAAATCAATTACAGATCAATTCTATATTGATGATGATTATAATGTACCAGATGCAAAGGGTGATGTGAAGCGAGTGATACTAGGGGAAGGAACCTTACATGTAGAAGACATGAAGGTAGTGGAAAATTATATAAGGGCATCCGGCAAACTGAATTTTAAGGTACTGTATGTGACGGACGAGGGAGAAAATCGGCTTTCATGCCTTGAAGGAAGAATACCATTTGAAGAAATGATCTATCTTGAGCAGGAGCCGATCGGGAATCTATTTGTCCAATCTTCGAGTGTGGATCTGACAGTTACGGTTATTCATTCCAGAAAGCTGAATCTGAAAACACTGGCAGAACTTACCATCTGTTCGGAAGGAAAGAAAGAAAATGAGCTTACCGTAGATATAGAGAGTGATACTCCACTGTATAAAAGATATGAGAATCGGGAGCTTCTTCGGGCATTCCTGACGAAAAAAGATACATACCGTATTAAGGAAGAGGCCGCATTAAGTGGAACAAAGGAAAATATCGGCACACTGCTCTGGACAGAACTTTCCAGCAGAAAATTAGATACTCGACTTGAGACAGATGAATTGAAGATGCAAGGAGAACTACTGCTGTTTTGCCTTTATGAGACTGTGGATGGGAAGACAGACTGGGTGGAACAGGCTATCCCCTATGAAGGACGAATTGAATGTTATGGAGCAGAAGATTCCATGTATCATCAGATATATCCAGAATTGACGGATGTGAATATTGATGTTCGTATGGATGAAGATGGAGAGATGAGGCTGATTGGAGTAGAAGCGACATTGGAAGTGCGACTGATTGTCTATGAAGAGGAAAAAATGGACATTCTTACGGATACATATTCCCTGGAGAAGACTTGTGTGCCAAAACTGTCAGAAGAGATCTTCGAACGCCTTCTGATGCAGAACCATTCGAAATGTAAAGTGACCGAGCAACTCTCGCTCCCAGAGATCAAAGATAATATCCTTCAGATCTGCCATAGCAACGCCAGAATTCAAGTAGAGCATACGGAGGTAACAGAAGGAGGAATTCAGATTGAAGGTGTGCTTCATATCTGTTTTCTGTATGTCAAAACAGATGATGAGATTCCATTTGATACATGGCAGGGTATGATTCCGTTTTCATATCTTCTGGAGAGCAATGAGACTTCCGAAGATATGACCTATGGACTCACCTATGCGGTGGAACAACTTTCCGTTAGCCTTTTGGGAACTGATGAGATTGAGATTAAGGCAGTGCTTGCATTCAACAGCTTCTTGAAGAGCCCGGTAATGATTCAGAATATAGAAGAAATAGAGTTTCAACCTATTGATATGGAAGAAATGGAGAAACGCCCGGGAATTACAGGCTATACAGTCCGTGACGGGGATATTCTGTGGGATCTGGCGAAACGTTATCATACAACAGTGCAAGGAATTATGGAAGTCAATGATTTGGAGACTGAGGAGATAAAATCAGGGGATAAGATATTGATTTTTAAAGAAAATATGAGTATACTATAAGAACACTGTATACAAGATACAAGGAGAAAACATATGGATAAATTAGAGTTAAAGGCACTGGGAAAGATTAATCTGGGGCTTGATGTTCTGGGGCGGAGAGATAATGGATATCATGATGTAAGGATGGTTATGCAGACGGTCTATCTCTATGATCAGATTAAGATAGAAAGGACGAAAGAGCCAGGGATTCAATTGTCGACCAATCTTTTTTATCTCCCGGTAAATGAGAATAATCTTGCATATCAGGCAGCAAACTTATTAATGGAAGAATTTCAGATTTCAGAGGGTGTGAAGATTACGCTGGATAAGCATATTCCGGTTGCAGCAGGAATGGCCGGCGGCAGTTCCAATGCAGCGACAGTTTTATTCGGGATCAATCAGATGTTTTCTCTGGGATTATCGCAGAAAGAGTTGATGGAACGTGGTGTGACGCTGGGAGCAGATGTTCCCTACTGTATTATGCGGGGAACCGTGCTGGCGGAAGGAATCGGAGAAATCCTGACCCCGCTTCCAGATATGCCGAAATGTTATATATTGATTGCAAAACCACCGATTAGTGTATCTACAAAGATGGTATATGAGAAGTTAGATGCTCATGAGATTCAGGAACATCCAGATATCGATGGAATTCTTCATGGACTGGAGAATCAGGATTTGCAGCAGATCGCTTCTTGTATGGGAAATGTGTTAGAGAAAGTGACCATAGAAGAATATCCGGTCATAGAAGAAATCAAGAGTGTGATGAAGGATAATGGTGCGTTGAATGCTATGATGAGTGGAAGTGGCCCGACTGTTTTTGGAATATACGATGATAAGCAACGGGCGAAAAATGCAGCATCTAAGATAAAAGAATTACAATTGGCAAAGCAGGTGTATGTGACGAATATACACAATGCAAGGAGGAAATAGAAGATGGATACGAATTTTCAAGTCAATATGAATGAATATCTCCCGTTAAGGGATGTTGTGTTCAATACGTTACGGCAGGCAATTCTGCGGGGTGAGTTAAAGCCGGGAGAACGCTTGATGGAGATTCAGCTTGCGAATAAACTTGGAGTCAGCCGTACTCCGATTCGAGAAGCAATCCGTAAGCTGGAGCTGGAAGGCCTGGTGCTCATGATTCCAAGAAAAGGAGCAGAAGTTGCAGATATCACGGAAAAGAGTCTCCGGGATGTATTGGAAGTGCGCAAAGCTCTGGAAGAACTGGCTGTTCAGTTGACTTGTGATAAGATAACTAAGGAGCAGATCAGAGAATTAGAGCAGGCAGCAGAACAATTTAAGAAGACTCTTAAGAGCAATGATATAACAGAAATAGCGGAGGCAGATGTACGTTTCCACGATATCATATATCTTGCTACGGATAATCAGAAATTAATACTGTTGTTGAATAATCTTAGAGAACAGATGTATCGGTATCGAATTGAGTATCTGAAGAGAGCCGATAAATATTCCCAGCTGCTTGCGGAACATGAAGAGATTATCCGCCGTATTGAGAAGAAACAGAAGAAAGAAGCGGCAGAGATCGTATGTAAACACATTGACAACCAGGTTGCAGCGGTAATGGATCTGATTCGCACAAAAAATAATTAATATCTGAATAAATGAAGATTCATATGTTAACACTTCTGATAACATAGAAGGAGGTCTGATACATATGAATCTTCACAGAGAATTTTATCCGAAATATAGAATCAAGCAGTGGATCTGTACAATATTGGGAATCTGTATTGCATTCATTATAACCGTTACATTTTCCTGTCATAGAATGGAGCAGGTGAATGCTAAGGTATCTCAGACACAGGAACAGCTTGCGAAAGAAGTGTTCCGTTTTCATGTATTGGCGAACAGTGACAGTGAAGAAGATCAGAAGGTGAAATTGCAAGTCAGAGATGCGGTGTTGGAATATATGAAAGAGAGTATGTCTGATAAGACGGAAGGAGAAATGAGTGCACAGAAAACAAAGGAGTGGGCGCAGCAACATCTGACAGAATTGGAAGAGGTTGCCGATAAAGTACTTGAAAAAGAAGGATATGATTACCTTGCAAAGGCAGAGGTGACAACATGCTATTTCCCAGATAAGCGTTATGGCGATGTCCTCTTTCCGGAAGGGTGGTATGAGGCTCTTCGCATCAGATTGGGCGAGGCAGAAGGTCATAACTGGTGGTGCGTTCTATATCCTAATTTATGTTTTACCAATGCAACATGTGCAGTAGTCAGTGAAGATGGGAAAAAAGAATTAAAGAAGGCGCTGACGGCTGAGGAATATGAGATGGTCACGGCCACTTCAGACTTTAAGATAAAATGGTTTTTCTTCGGAGATGCCTCAGAAGAAAAATAGAAGAAACACGGAGGCAGTTATATGACTGAGTTTTTAGTAAGACATTTTGTAAAGAATTACGAAGAGACGGAAAAGGTGTCTGTCCGTACCGCCTATGGTGTGTTGGCGAGTGTGGTAGGCATCTTTTGTAATGTTTTTTTATTTGCGGTGAAATGGATGATCGGATTCTTCCTGCATAGTATCGCAGTTATGGCGGATGCATTTAATAATCTGTCAGATGCAGGGTCCTCGATCATCGGACTGGTCGGGGTGAAGATGGCCAGTAAGCCAGCAGATGAAGACCATCCTTTTGGACATGGAAGAATCGAATATATTGCGGCATTGATTGTTGCATTTTTGGTACTTCAGGTTGGATTTACATTTTTTAAGGATTCGATTGGAAAGATACGCGAACCAGAAGAGTTAAAATTTCAGCTGGTATCGATTATTATCCTGATCTTGTCCATTGGGGTAAAATTATGGATGGGGTATTTTAATAGAACATTAGGCAACAAGATCAATTCCAAAGTTATGTTGGCAACGGCGGCAGATGCCATGGGAGATGTTATCACCACATCTGCGACCATTCTGGCGATTCTGTTTTGGAAAGTTACGGGCATTAATATTGACGGCTTTGTGGGAATTGGCGTGTCATTGGTTGTTATGTGGGCCGGAGTTGGAATTGCGAGAGATACATTGGAACCATTGATCGGAGAAGCGGTAGATCCGGAAGAATATGAGAGAATTACGAATTTCGTAGAGGGTTATGATGAAATTGTCGGAAGTCATGATCTGATCGTACATAATTATGGACCGGGGAGAAGTATGGCATCTATTCATGCAGAAGTACCGAACGATGTGGATATTGAAGTGTCGCATGAGATTATTGACCGGATTGAGAGAGATGCAATCAAGAATCTGGGAATCTTTCTGGTCATCCATATGGATCCGATTGAGACAAAGGATACGTATGTATTACAAGTCCGGGAGCAGGTAGAACAGACGCTGGAAGCTTTGGATCCTGCGGTTTCTATTCATGATTTCCGTATGGTTGATGGAAAAGAACAGGTGAATCTGATCTTCGACATGGTTGTACCATTTGAATATGACAAGAAGAAGCAGGATGAATTGCGTATGACATTGATTAAGCTTCTGCAGATTGTTGATCACAGATATCAGTGTGTCATTACGTTGGAAAGGAGTTATGTAGCCAGTGCAAAAGAATCATAAGTATACATTTGAAAGCAGAATCCGATTCAGTGAAGTAGATCATACGAAGCGGATTACATTGCCGGGAATTATTAATTATTTTCAGGATTGCAGTACCTTTCATTCGGAGAGTCTCGGGGTAGGGATTGATTACTGTGCAAAACATAAACGAGCATGGATTCTATCGGCCTGGCAAGTGATTGTAGAGCGTTATCCGATGATGGGAGAGCCAGTAAGTGTCAGCACCTGGGCGACCGAGTTTCAGGGGCTGTATGGGATTCGTAATTTTTGTATGCAGGATGCAGGAAAGCAGAATGTGGCATATGCGAATTCTGTATGGGTGTACATGGATATGGAGAAAGGCAGGCCTGTAAAGCCGGATGAACAAGAAATCGCACTCTATGGATCAGAGGAGCCATTAGAAATGGAATATGCGCCGAGGAAGATCAATCTTCCGAAAGAGACAATAGAGAATACACCATTTCCGGTAAGAAAATATCATATTGATACCAATGAGCATGTGAACAACTGTCAGTATGTGCAGATGGCACTGGAAGTACTGAAGGAACCAATGGAAGTTCGGCAGCTCAGAGTAGAATATAAGAAGTCTGCGGTATATGGAGATGTAATCTGTCCAAGGACAGCTTATGAAGAAGATCGTACCGTGATTGAATTATGCAATGAAAAAGGGAAACCTTATGCAGTAGTGGAATTAAAATAAAATACGGAAGGAATCAGTCTTTGATGGAAAAGGTGGATGTAATAGATAATTATTTGACCAGGCAAAAGCGACGAGTCTTATATCCTCAAATGGGAGGAATGGGGCTCCAGTTAGTACCCTATACAATGTATCAGATCTTTGAAGATGGGGATAAACAGAAGGGAATATTGACCCGGTGAAAACGATGCTTCAGGGTACACCTGAAGAAGTCCGAAGAAAAACCGAAGAGTTGCTGGACAGTATGGAGGGGCATAAAAACTTTATGCCGTCTTTCGGATGTGATTGTCCAATCAATACTCCAATAGAGAACCTGAATATGGTAATAGACATTGTGAAAGGTTGGAAGATAAAGGAATGAGAACAACAGATACAATTGAGGAGTTTATGGAACGTATACACCTGCCTTCGGGTGCAGTTGATGAAGTATTGCGGTTTCAGATGACAGAAGAGGAGCTGGCAGAGTGGGAGAAACGGTTCCAAAATGACAGAGATGATTTTTTTTCACAGTTGGAACTGCGAGAAGATCAGAAATTAAGAACATTATATCTATATATTAGATTTGCACTGAAGATGAAACCTGTTTTTTTAGAAAATAATATTTCAGAAAAAATATATTATGATACATTTTATGACCTGACTATCTGGTGTAAGTGGTGTAAAAAATATTATGGTATCTATGGAATGGTCGAGGCAAGATGGTATGAGCGATTATATGAGATGAAAGTATTCCGTCTGGGAAGACTTGAATTTGAAAAGATTATTCTGGAAGAAGATATCCAGTATTCTGGCGGCGTTGTGAAAAAGGGAGAAAAGGTGATAGGAGTCCATATTCCGGAAGGTGGACCACTTTTGCCGGAAGCGTGTGATGAATCTTTTGCACTTGCGGAAAAATTCTTCCCGGAAGAATACAAATTATATACTTGTTCTTCATGGCTGACATCTCCGGCATTATATGAATTGTTGGATGAAACGAGTAACATCCTGAAGTTCCAGAAAAGATTTGAGATCCTGGATATTCAATATATGTTCCCATTAGCAGAACAAAGGGTATATGGAATCATAAAGGAAGATAAAAACGAGTATTCGGAAGATACTCGTTTACAGAAAAATCTGAAAAAATTTTTACTTGAAGGAAAAAAAGTAGGAATAGCATTGGGAGTTATGAAAAGGAGCAATTAGCTCCTTTTTGCTATTTCTGCATTTACCCTGTTTCTGAGAGATATGAGGTAGAAATCGGATTTAGGGAATGTAGTGAAAGTTAACGGCTCACTCAGTTCGTCTTCAATCAGATGAAGTACGAATTCTTTATCTGTAAGAGACTCTAATAATTTCAAAGCGCGGTAGTCGCATAGAGCTTCGTAATGTACCATCATACGGATCGATTCTTTTGGCAGTCCGTCAGAACCAGGATATACAAGAAATGCATCCCCGGAAGGAAATGCGTGACCGGCATCTGTGACCGCATAAGGGTCAAGACACATCGTTGAATAGTGGTCGTAATAAAAGTTATATCCCCAATGAAGAATTCCGATAATATCGTACTTATAGATCTGAATACCATAGATTCGATTCCGGGCAGAAGGCATAGACATAAAGCGATTGCTTACATCAACACATTGTGCGGTACAATAATATACCCACATATCAGTCAGACCATTCTGGAAGAACAGGTCAATCTCATCATTGCCAGGAACTGGTTTGTCAACGAGTCCGTGTTTATAAAATTCATAGCTGGATAAGGCATCCTTTTTACCAGCACATTAATTGGATTTATTTTTGCAAAGTATGAATTTAAATATAAAAAGGTTTTATTTGTGCTTCTTTTATCAACAATGATGGTGCCAGGACAGGTGACAATGATTCCGCAGTATCTTATGATACAGAAAATGGGGCTTTTTAATACATTGTGGGCTTTGATCGTCCCTAATCTCATCAGTGCGTTTGGTATCTACTTAAGCAGGCAGTTTATTGCAGATATTCCTGACAGCCTTTGTGAAGCAGCGAAAATAGATGGGGCAAATTCATGGAGAATATATTGGCATGTGATTCTGTCTAATATAAAACCAGCAATAGGAGCTCTTGGGATTTTTACTGCATTAGGTATATGGAATGATTACCTGAGTCCATTAATTATGCTGAATGATATTGATAAGATGACATTACCGTTGGCTTTAGCGATCTTTTCAAATCAGTATTCGACAGATATTACAACAACAATGGCCGCAGCTGCAATGATCATGTGTCCAATAATAATAGTTTTTTTATTGTTCCAAAAACAATTCGTGCAAAGTGTTGCATTAAGTGGAATGAAATAAAAAACAGCTTTCTGCTTGAAATTGAGAAGAGCAGAAAGCTGTTTTTTGTTCTATAAAACTGAAAAATTAAGATATTGATTTTTGGACAAAACAAAAGTATACTATAATAACACTGTATACAAGATGCAAGGAGGCAGTCATGGCATTAACAGATAATCTGGGGAAAAAAGTAAGATTGATGGTAGTAAAGGAAGTAGAATTTGGTGTGTATCTTGGAAATAGCCAGGAGAAGGTACTTCTTCCCAAAAAGCAGGTTCCGCGCGGAATAGAAATCGGTGATCCGGTCGAAGTATTTTTATACAAAGACTCGTCCGACCGATTGATCGCAACAACCAGTGAACCAAAGATTACATTGGGGGAACTTACCGTGCTTCGTGTAGTAGATACTGGAAGGATTGGAGCATTTCTTGACTGGGGATTGGAGAAAGATCTTTTATTGCCGTTCAGGGAGCAGACTGCAAAGATAAAGAAAGGGGACGAAGTGCTTGTTGCCCTTTATATTGATAAGTCAGGAAGACTGTGTGCGACTATGAAGGTCTACGATAGACTGCAGAGTGATTCGCCATATCAGAAGGATGATCAAGTGGAAGGAACAGTCTATGAGATCAGTGATAATTTTGGTGTATTTGTGGCAGTAGATAATCGTTATTCCGCATTGATTCCGAAGCGAGAAGCTTTTGGAAAGCTGAGAGTCGGAGACCATGTACATGCAAGAGTCGTGAAGGTGAAGGAAGATGGGAAGCTTGACTTAAGTGTGCGTGAGAAAGCATTTCTTCAGATGGATGCAGATGCAGATTTGATCATGAAACGCATGGAAGCTTATGGTGGCAGCCTGCCATTTACAGATAAGGCGGAACCGGAATTAATCAAGAAAGAATTCGGGTTAAGTAAAAATGCATTCAAGCGTGCAGTGGGACGTTTACTAAAAGAAGGAAAGATACAAATTAGCGAAAAACATATTGAAATTCGAAAGAAATAGGTTATAATAGGGGCGAAGGAATATAACGTAAAAAGGAGATAGTGAGATGAAAGTACAGAATATTACAAACATTGAAAAGTTTTTTAATGCAGTTGATGAGTGTAAGGGAAGAGTAGAATTAGTAACTGGCGAAGGTGACAGATTGAATTTAAAATCTAAGCTGTCTCAGTACGTATCCATGGCAAATATCTTTTCAAATGGCGAGATTCCGGAATTAGAGCTTATTGCATATGAGAAGGAAGATATTGATAGATTAGTGAAATTCATGGTTGATGGTGAGTAGAATCTTACGTGAATGCAGACAGAAGGTGTTCCTTTCGGAAGGGGCACCTTTTACTTATATATAGAAATATTTTTGAAGTGCGTAATACAAAAGAGCAGGAAAAGGAGTAGGTATGAGTTTTGCACATCTTCATGTCCATACAGAATATAGTCTGCTGGACGGTTCGAATAAAATAAAAGAATGCGTATCCCGTGTGAAAGAGCTGGGGATGAACAGTGTGGCTATCACGGATCATGGTGTAATGTTTGGAGTGATTGATTTTTACCGTGCGGCAAAAGCAGTGGGGATTAAGCCAATTCTGGGATGTGAAGTTTATGTGGCACCAGGTTCACGCTTTGACAAAGAAGCCGCAGGAAGCGGGGAAGAACGATATTATCATCTGGTCTTGCTGGCGGAGAATGACTTAGGATATCATAATCTGATGAAGATTGTATCGAGGGGATTTACAGAAGGATATTATTACAAACCCCGTGTAGACCTGGAAGTACTGAAAGAATTTCATGAGGGAATCATTGCTCTGAGTGCATGCCTTGCGGGGGAAGTTCAGAGAAATATTCTGCGTGGAATGTACAGCGAGGGTAAAGAAGCAGCACTTCGGTATCAGAAGATATTTGGGGAGGGAAACTTCTTCCTGGAATTACAAGACCACGGTATGCAAGAACAGAAGATGGTGAATCAGTCGTTGCTTCGAATGTCGCAGGAGACGGGAATTGAACTGGTGGCGACTAACGATATTCATTATACCTATGCAGAAGATGAGAAGCCACATGATATGCTGCTTTGTATCCAGACTGGAAAGAAACTTTCGGATGAAAACCGTATGCGCTATGAGGGAGGACAGTATTATATCAAATCCGAAGAAGAGATGCGCACATTATTCCCTTATGCACTTCAGGCTTTGGAAAATACACAGAAGATTGCAGACCGTTGTAATGTAGAGATTGAGTTTGGGGTGACAAAACTTCCAAAATATGATGTTCCAGAGGAATACACCTCTTGGGAGTATTTGCAGCATTTGTGCTGTCAGGGACTCAAGAAGCGATATCCATCTGGTGATGAATCTTTAAAGAATCGGTTGGAATATGAATTGTCTGTCATTAAGTCCATGGGCTATGTGGATTATTTCCTGATTGTGTGGGATTTTATCAAGTATGCCAAGGATCATGGTATTATGGTGGGGCCGGGACGTGGTTCGGCAGCCGGAAGTATTGTGGCATATTGCCTGGAGATTACCAGCATTGATCCGATTAAGTATCAGTTGCTGTTTGAACGTTTTCTGAATCCGGAACGTGTATCCATGCCTGATATAGACGTGGATTTCTGTTTCGAACGGCGCCAGGAAGTGATTGATTATGTGGTGGAAAAATACGGTTCAGACCGGGTGGTTCAGATTGTTACGTTCGGTACGATGGCAGCGAAGGGAGTCATTCGTGATGTGGGACGCGTCATGGATCTGCCTTATGCGTTCGTGGATTCTATCGCCAAGATGATACCAAAAGAACTGAATATAACATTGGATCGTGCATTGAGCATGAATCCGGAGTTGAAGAAGTTGTATCAGGAAGATGATCGGGTCCATGAATTGATTGACATGTCCAAGAGACTGGAAGGTCTTCCAAGACATACATCTATGCATGCGGCAGGAGTCGTAATCAGTCAGAAATCTGTAGATGAGTATGTACCATTGTCACTTGGATCTGACGGATCTGTAGTTGCGCAGTTTACAATGACGACATTGGAGGAACTGGGCCTTTTAAAGATGGATTTTCTGGGGCTTCGTACTCTTACGGTAATTCAGGATGCGGCGCGTCTGGCAAGTGAAAGCGCAGGAGAAAGGATAGATATTAATCAGATTGATTATGATGATAAACGTGTCCTGGAGTCGATTGGAACAGGAAAGACTGACGGAATCTTCCAGTTAGAAAGTGGCGGAATGAAGAGTTTCATGAAGGAGCTGAAGCCGCAGAATCTGGAGGATATTATTGCCGGAATCTCTTTATACCGACCGGGACCGATGGATTTTATTCCACAATATATCAAAGGAAAGAACCATCCAGAAACGATTACGTATGACTGTCCGCAGCTGGAGCCGATCCTTGCACCGACCTATGGATGTATTGTGTATCAGGAACAGGTTATGCAGATTGTACGAGATCTGGCCGGTTATACATTGGGACGAAGTGATCTCTTGCGCCGTGCGATGTCTAAGAAAAAGGGCGAAGTAATGGAGCGTGAGCGGAAGAACTTTGTGTACGGCAATCCGGAAGAAGGGGTGCCGGGCTGTATCGCCAACGGAATTGATGAGGAGACGGCCAATAAGATTTATGATGAGATGATTGATTTCGCAAAATATGCATTTAACAAATCTCATGCAGCTGCGTATGCGGTGGTATCTTATCAGACAGCCTGGTTAAAATATTATTATCCGGTAGAGTTTATGGCAGCGCTTATGACCTCTGTCATTGATAATCCGGGAAAAGTATCAGAGTATATCTACACATGCCGACAGCTTGGCATTGAGATTCTTCCTCCGGATATAAATAAAGGCGAAGGAAGTTTCTCTGTAGATAATGGAAATATCCGCTATGGACTTGCTGCAATCAAAAGTATTGGCAGACCGGTCATAGATGCAATAATTGCTGAGAGGAACGCCAGAGGTGAATTCAAGAATCTGAAAGATTTTATTGAACGATTATCAGGAAAAGAAGTAAATAAACGAACCATAGAAAGTTTCATCAAATCAGGGGCTTTTGATAGTTTGGGTGGAACCCGCAAGCAGTTCATGGTTATCTATGTGAAGATCCTGGATCAGGTGAATCAGGAGCGTAAATACTCTATGACAGGACAATTGTCTTTGTTCGATATGGTTGATGATGACCAGAAAGCTGAATTCGACATTCCGCTTCCTCCTGTAGGTGAGTATGAGAAGGAGACAAAACTTGCGTTTGAAAAAGAGGTACTGGGCATCTATCTCAGTGGTCACCCAATGGAAGAATACGAAGAAAAGTGGAAGAAGAATATTTCCAGAACAACCTTAGATTTTCAATTGGATGAAGAGACTGGAAGAACGAAGGTTCACGATGGCGCCAGAGAGATCGTGGGTGGAATCATAACCTCGAAGACTATCAAATATACGAAGAATAATCAGACGATGGCATTTATTACGCTGGAAGACTTGGCAGGTTCTGTGGAAGTTGTAATCTTCCCAAAAGTCTATGAGAAGAATCAGCAATATTTGAACGAAGAGGGCAAAGTCTTTGTAAAAGGAAGAGTGTCAGAAGAAGATGAGGCGGCAAGTAAGCTGATCTGTGAGTCGATTGTTCCATTTGAACAGACAAAACGAGAATTGTGGTTGCAATATGCGGATAAAGAGGCGTATTTATCAAAAGAGAAGGAACTTTTGGAATTGTTGAAAGACTCCGATGGATCCGATTCTGTGGTCATATATTGTAAAAAAGAGAAGGCAATCAAACGTCTTCCGGCAAACAGAAATGTAAGTGCAGACAAAGTTTTATTGAGCAAATTGACGAATTATTTGGGAGAATCTTGTGTAAAAGTAATCGAAAAACCCATTGAAAACCTTTGATAATTAATGTACAATGTTGCACGAGAGAGATAGATTTCCATAGGGATTAAATTAAGAATACGATGGAGGGATAATTCATGGCAGACAAAGTAATACGTACGATAGGTGTATTGACAAGTGGCGGTGACGCACCTGGAATGAATGCAGCAATCCGTGCGGTAGTTAGAACAGCATTAGGAAAAGGCCTGAAGGTCAGAGGTATCAGAAAAGGATATCAGGGACTTTTGGATGAAGAGATTATTGATCTGTCCGCCAGAGACGTGTCTGATACAATCCAGCGCGGAGGAACAATTCTTCAGACGGCGCGTTGTGAAGAGATGCGTACAGAAGAAGGACAACAGAAAGCTGCAGCAATTTGTAAGAAATATGGAATTGACGGATTAGTAGTCATCGGTGGAGATGGTTCCTTTGCCGGAGCTCAGAAGTTAGCAAACCTTGGAATTAATACAATTGGAATTCCGGGAACTATTGATTTGGATATCGCATGTACAGAATATACAATCGGATTTGATACAGCAGTAAATACAGCAATGGAAGCAATCGATAAAGTTCGTGATACATCAACTTCTCATGAAAGATGCTCTATCATCGAGGTTATGGGAAGAGATGCCGGATATCTTGCTTTGTGGTGTGGTATTGCCAATGGTGCAGAGCGTATTCTGATGCCAGAAGAGCACGACTACAACGAAGAAGCAATCGTAGCAGACATTCAGGAATGCAGAAAACGTGGTAAGAAGAATTACATCATCATCAACGCAGAAGGCGTCGGTGACTCACTGAACATGGCGAAGAGAATCGAAGAAGCAACCGGAATGGAGACCAGAGCAACCATTATCGGACACATGCAGCGTGGTGGAAGCCCGACATGTAAAGACCGTGTATATGCATCCATCATGGGAGCAATGGCAGTGGATCTTCTGATCGCAGGAAAGAGCAATCGTGTAGTAGGCTACAGACACGGAGAATACGTTGATTTCGATATCAACGAAGCATTGAAGATGCAAAAAGGAATTCCAGATTACCAGTACGAAATCGCAAAAGAACTCGCATTGTAAGATTGAAAGATAGAGAAAAAAGAGGCAAAAATGCCTCTTTTTTTTCATTTGGGTACAGGGCATTTTTTAATTGGGGACGTAGTAAAGTTAAAAAAGTCTACGTCCTCTACTTGAAATCGTGAGGGGCAAACGGTACAATGGGTAGTACGAATGTATGATAAAGGAGATTATTATCGTGGAGATGAATTCTAAAAATACAGCCCCTGTTGGTGTCTTTGACTCTGGTGTGGGCGGTTTGACGGTTGCCAGAGAGATTATGCGCCAGCTTCCGAATGAGAATCTTGTGTATTTTGGGGATACGGCCAGAGTGCCTTATGGAAGCAAGTCTAAGAATAATATTATCCGATTTTCGCGGCAGATTATCCGTTTTCTTCAGACGAAGAACGTGAAGGCGATTGTAATTGCCTGTAACACAGCCAGTGCGCTGGCACTTGAGACTGTGGAGAAGGAGATAGATATTCCGATTATTGGAGTGATCGTGCCGGGTGCGAGAGCAGCTGTGCAGGAGACGAAGAATGGAATGATTGGTGTGGCAGGAACGGAAGCGACGATTCGAAGTGAGACTTATACGAAGGTCATTAAGAGCATGAATCCGGATGCGGTCGTTATTGGAAAGCCTTGTCCGTTATTTGTACCGTTAGTGGAAGAAGGCTTTGCGAAGCACAAGATCACAGAGGAAGTAATCGATATCTATCTGTCGGATATGAAGAAGACGGATATTGATACCATGATTTTGGGATGTACGCATTATCCTTTGTTGAGATCCAGAATTATTGAGTATTTTGGGGAGAAGGTACATATTGTAAATCCGGCTTATGAGACAGCGATGGATCTGAAATCCATATTGGAAAAGAAAGGAATTGCAAATCAATCGGGAAAACCGGCAGTCTATGATTTTTATGTCAGTGATGCGGCTGAGAAGTTTACGCAATTTGCGAATACGATCCTTCCATATGATGTCGCTGCGACAAAGCAGATTAATATAGAAGAATATTAGGTGATGGTATGACGAAAGAAGTATTATTGACTATATCTGGTCTGCATTATGAGACGACTGGATTAGTGGATGAGGATGAAAATGAGAACGAACCAATTGAAGTCATCACGCCGGCAACATATTATCTGAAGAATGGGAAGCATTATGTTGTCTATGATGAAGTGGTAGAAGGAATGCCGGGGTCTATCAAGAATAAGATTCGCGTTGATGAAGAGGGCAAGCTTGAGATTATGAAAAGTGGCATTTCAAATACACATATGGTTTTTGAAAAAGATAAGATTAACATGACTCAGTATAATACTCCGTATGGGGAATTAATGGTTGGAACACATACAAAAGAGATGAAGGTGGATGTGACCGAGGAGAATATCGATATCCATGTAAATTATGCGTTGGATATCAATAGTGAGATGGTCGCTGACTGTAATATAGCGATTAATATAAAAGCATTGGACCGTTAGGATCCAATGCTTTTATTTGTTGTTGCGCTTGTCTTTATTTGCCACGTAATCTTGCGAAGAAACCTTTCTTCTTCTGTGGTGTCTCTAATGGTCCTCTTAAGCCCTTGACTGCGGTAATGTAGATGCCGCTTACAGTAGCTTTTACTTCCTTTTTCACAGGAATCAGAGGATAGATCTGTGCATCGCACATTAAGGTCATAATCTTCGGACCAACTTTTGCTTTTACAACCGGCACTTTGGAACGGCGAAGATATTTTGGTGTGTTCTCCAGAACGATGGCTGGGAGTCCTGCATCTTTCATCCGCATCTTGCCTTTATCGATAATAAGCATAGATACAGTCTGCGCTACAGCATCCAACTGTTCCTGCTGTTCAGCCTGTCTCTTTTCTGCCTTTTTTCCTAAGAAATACAACACAACACATGCAACAATTAAAACGATTAAAATAACAAGCAATACGATGGTAAACGTACTCACGGCGAACCTCCTAAAATCTATTTTTCACGAACTACATTGTAACATTCTTTGAGCACAAGTGCAAGAGATTTGAGGTTTTAGGGTTACTTTTCCGGTGAGAAAAGGTATAATAATTATAAGTAAGAGAGTGTTGGGGAGGATTATCATGCTTCAGATAGCAGGAGATGGAATCGGAATTGCATATGAATGGATTCTGGATCATTTTTTCTTGATAAATATCGTGTTTTCACTGCTGATCATATTTTTTCAGCGCCGCAATCCCACGACTGTGTGGGCATGGCTTCTGCTGTTGTATTTTATCCCCATTCTGGGGTTTGTACTATATCTGATCCTGGGTCAGAATTTCCATAAAAACCGAATGTTTAAGATGAAGGAAATCGAAGGAGAGATTAAGTATGCCGTTCGCAGACAGGAGGAATCCATCTATAGGAAGAAATTGCGGTTGCGCGATCCTGAGCTGGAAAGATTCAAAGGATTGATCTTATATAATCTGAATGAAGTAGAGTCTGTGTTGACAGATAATAATGATATTCGCATATATACGGATGGAAAGGAGAAGTTTCAGGCGTTGCTTGCAGAGATGGAGCATGCCAGAAATTATATCCATGTGCAATATTACATTATCCGCAATGATGAACTGTGGCAGGAGATTGAAAAGGTATTGATACGAAAAGCAAGACAGGGAGTGGAAGTGCGGGTCTTGTTCGACAGTATGGGATGCAGAGGAATGCATAATTCCGACTGGGTTCGCTTAGAGAAAGCAGGCATTGAAGTGGCAGAATTCTTCCCGGCAGTTCTGGGGAAATTACAACTTCGCGTAAACTATCGAAATCACAGAAAGATTGTAGTTATCGATGGGAGAATTGGATTTGTCGGAGGCTTTAATATCGGACGGGAATATCTTGGAAAGGATAAAAAGTTTGGCTATTGGAGAGATACACATATTTGCATTGAAGGATCGGCGGTTACTTCGTTGGCGGTACGATTTGTGTTAGATTGGAATTATGCGGCCAAGGAGAATCTATTCTTAGAAGATCGACTCTTTGAGATTCCCAATTATGTGCGTAACGGACGTGATCCGGTACAGATTATTTCCAGTGGCCCGGATTCCAGCAGTCAGGAAATTCGTAATAATTATCTCCGTCTGATTCATATGGCGAAGAAGAGTATCTATATACAGACTCCATACTTTATCCCGGATGATAATATACGGGATGCATTGATGATAGCTGCGAAGTCTGGTATTGACGTACGGATCATGATTCCGTGCAAGCCAGATCATCCGTTTGTATATTGGGCGACCTATTCTTATCTAGGGGAAATGATTGAGGCTGGTGCAAGGTGTTATACTTATGATCATGGATTCCTTCATGCGAAATGTATGTGTGTAGATGGGCTTGTGACCTGCATGGGGACGGCCAATATGGATATTCGCAGCTTTAGTCTGAATTTTGAAGTCAATGCTGTGATCTACAGTGCGCGGACAACCGAGAAGTTAGTTGAGGCATTTGAGAATGACATTACAAAGAGTACTCTGGTGACTCGCAAGAAGTATGAACAGAGAAATTATATCGTACGAATCAAAGAACAATTTTGCAGATTGTTATCTCCTGTTTTATGATATAAGATCAGAAAAGAATGAAATAAATGTGAAAAACCTTTGAAAGTCTAGCCAAATGTGCTATAACATAATAGTGCGTAATTTTGTTGATAAGAATAATATAGAGCATGAGGTGTAGTATGAAAAAGAAAATTATAATGTTATTAACAGGTGTATTTGCTGCTTCTATGATATTGACTGGTTGTGAAGGAAGCAAAGGACTGGAGACGGATGCATTGACGATTTCCAAATATAAAGGTGTAGAAGTTGATGAGGTAGAAAAAGCTAAGGAGATTACCGATGAAGATGTGGAAAATACGATTAATTCTACTTTGCAAACCAATGCAACAACGAATGAGATCACAGACCGTCCGGTACAAGAAGGAGATACAGCAACGATTGACTTTGTAGGAAAAATAGATGGAGTAGAATTTGAAGGTGGCTCTTCTACCGATTATCCGCTTACGATCGGATCAGGAACATTTATCGATGGATTTGAAGATAGTGTGATTGGACATAATGTTGGAGATACTTATGACTGGGAAGGACAATTCCCAGATGATTATGGCAATACAGATTATGCCGGAAAGCCGGTCGTATTTACCATTACAGTCAAAGGAATCAGTGAACAGGTCGTTCCTGAGCTGGACGATGAATTTGTAAAATCTGTATCTGAGGAATCAAAGACTGTTAAGGAATATAAGGAAGAAGTCAGAAAACAGTTAGAAGAAGATGCCAAGACCAACTATGAAGACAGTCTCAGTCAGGAAGTATGGCAGGCAGTTCTGGATAATTCCGAAGTAAAGAAGTATCCAGAAGAAGATGTACAGGAGATATCGGATTCCTTGATTGAACAATACAAGTCAGCAGCAGAATACTATGGACAGGATTATGAGACTTTCATTGAGGAACAGATGCAGACCACAGTGGAAGATTTTGAAAGCCAGGTTGAGGAGGCTGCAAAATCAAGTGTTAAGCAGACGATGGTGACAGAGGCAATCGCAGACAAAGAGAAGATTAAGCTGACAGATGATGTTTATGAGGAACAATTAAAACAGATGGCTGAAGATTACGGCTATGAAGATGTAGATGCGTTAAAAGAAGCAGCGTCAGAAGAGGACTTGAAAGAAATCGCATTGAATAATCTGGTCAAAGAATGGCTGGTAGAACATTGTGTTCAGGTCGCTTCTGAATAGGGAAGAGCAGTAGGGATGATAAGGCTTATTCGGATGTCGGGGAAAAGACATTTTGAATAAGCCTCTTTTGTTGAAAATACGATAGTTGATGGAGAAAATGAGATGGGTAAGACAGTTGAGAAGGGAAGAGATGAGTTCCGCACAAAAATGGGATTTGTTATTGCGTGTATTGGTTCTGCGGTAGGAATGGCTAATATCTGGATGTTTCCATACAGAACCGGTAAGTTTGGCGGAGCAGCATTTTTAATTCCGTATTTTATATTTGTGGTGCTGCTTGGATTTTCCGGTGTTATCGGCGAGATGGCATTCGGACGGAGCATGAAGACAGGACCGCTTGGTTCTTTTGGAAAAGCGATGGAGATGCGGTTCGGAGAAAAAGGGCGACCAGTCGGCAGAGCAATTGGGATGATTCCGGTGATAGGTTCTCTTGGAATTGCAATCGGCTATTCTGTGGTTGTCGGATGGGTCATGAAGTATCTGTGGAGTTCTCTGACAGGGAATCTTACAAAAGTAGAGGATATGGGAAGCTTTTTTGGAAAGATTGCGGTACCATTCGGAAATATCAGCTGGCATATGCTGGGGTTAGCTGTGACGTTTGTTATCATGGCATTTGGTATCACCAAGGGAATCGAGAAGGTCAATAAGGTCATGATGCCAGTCTTTTTCCTGTTCTTTCTGATTCTGATGGTACGTGTTGCTATTCTTCCGGGAGCAATGGAAGGTTACAAGTATCTCTTTGTACCGAAGTGGGAAGAATTACTGGATATCAATACCTGGGTGTATGCATTGGGACAGGCATTTTTCTCATTGTCACTGGCAGGTTCTGGAACCATTGTGTATGGAAGTTATCTGAAGAAAGACATTGATATTGTGAGCTGTGCGAAGAATGTTGCGTTCTTTGATACCTGTGCGGCACTGCTGGCAGGAGTCGTAGTGATTCCGGCAGTATTCGCGTTCGGTCTTGATGTGGCAAGCGGTCCGCCGCTGATGTTTATCACATTGCCGGCAGTATTCCAACAGCTTCCGTTTGGCGGTTTATTTGCAATTATCTTTTTTGCTGCGGTGTTATCGGCAGCGATCACGTCCCTTATGAATCTGTTCGAGACGCCGGTCGAGGCGCTTCAAGAACAGTTCGGACTGTCAAGAAAAATGGCAGTGGCAGTGATTGCCGTGATCGGGGCAGCCGTCAGTATCTTCATCGAGAGCGGCGATTCCGTAGGCGCATGGATGGATGTCATCTCCATCTATATCATTCCTCTTGGAGCATTGCTGGCAGGAATCATGTTCTTCTGGGTATGTCCGAAAGGATATGCAAGAAGTCAGGCTGAGACGGGACGGACGAAGCCGTTGGGCCAATGGTTCGAGCCGCTGACAAAATATGTGTTCGTAGGCATCACACTGGTTGTGTATGTCCTTGGAATCTTCTTCGGTGGAATCGGTTAAAAATGTGGGGAGATCTCTTTCCATTCTCCCGGCTTAAGATCCGGGTCTAAGGAAATAGAATCAATGGCTGTACGTTTTAATTCTATAACACAGCAACCCACGATCTTTAACATTCGGCGTATCTGGCGCTTTCGGCCCTCTGTGATCACGATGGTTCCCTGGACAACAGGATGATCCATCCGGTTATGACGGGTTTTCTCCTGAATCTCAGGGTGAAGCGTTGGAAGAATATCGGCAAGAATTGTCGTATGTGTAACAGAAATCTTGGCAGGAGCAGTTGGAATGTCAGAGCCTTTCAAAAGGACCCCATATTCCAGCTGCTTTTGCTTCTCTTCTGTTAGGGCCCCAAGGGCGGTAAATTCATAAGTCTTTTCTTTGTGACGGGCAGGATGAGTCATTTCCTGATTCCACTGCCCGTCATCTGTAATCAAAAGCAGCCCTTCTGTCTCGCGGTCCAGCCTGCCGACGGGAGAGAGGGCATCATTGTGTAATTCCTGAAAATAATCCATCACAGTGGGGTAGCGGTCATCGCGTCTTGCAGTGACACAGCCGAAGGGTTTGTTAAACATATAGTAATGATACATCGTGATTCCTCCTGGTACATTTATCATATTTATCCCTGTTAGAAAAGTCAAGATATCCTCC
This sequence comes from Bariatricus sp. SGI.019, assembly GCF_050315235.1. Lineage (NCBI taxonomy): Bacteria > Bacillati > Bacillota > Clostridia > Lachnospirales > Lachnospiraceae > Bariatricus > Bariatricus sp. SGI.019. The sequence continues at coordinate 126,573 of NZ_JBNPOQ010000004.1, forward strand.
GCAGTTGTTTTCAGATAGCGGAGGACACCTTTTTCTTTTGTATTGACACTTAATGGTGAAAATAGTAAAAAATTACAGTGGTACTGAAATTGTTTTATAAGTATAAAACATAGAGTGAGGAATATGACGAAAATATGGAATACATAAGCAAAAAAATCAGGAAAATACGCAGAAAAAATATTACATTAAAAGAATTGAGTGAGAAGACAGAATTATCAGTCAGTTTCTCGCCTCAATTCGAACGTGGAATTTCATCCATTACCCTGGTATCCCTGAAGAAGATTGCAGAGGCGCTGAACATCACAATGAAGGAATTGTTCGAAGACGAATCGGATGTACAGGGACAATTCGTTCATAAGAAAGACAGTGGTTCAGGATTATTGGGGCTTAAGAAGAAGTATGCAAGTTATGAGAGGTTAAGCGGTAAGTTCGAAGGACGTAAGTTAGAGAGTCTTTTGCTTCGGATGGAGCTGCTGCGTGAGGATTTTGAAGCGTGTACGCATGAAGGAGAGGAACAGAAAGGGTGCAAAGACTGCACTGATTACGACAAAGGGATTCCGCTGGAACGTGACCCGGAACTGGTAGCATGGGATGTAAAGAACGAATATATATCTGTTCGCCAGGACGGAGTTGCCATGAGTGATTTCTCCGGTGCATGCTGCCCGACAGATGGAAAGGTGTCCATGGGCTATGCAATATTTCCACCAGGAACCGTGGTACCGCCTGCGTCTCATACCGGCGATGAATATTCTTACATCATCTCCGGAAAAGTAAAATGTGAGTGCAATGGCAAGAGCAATGAATTATGTGCCGGAGAAGCATCATTTATTCCGGCCGGAGAAGTCCATAGCAGCATGAACGACTCGGACGAAGACGCTACACTGGTATGGATGCTGATTGAAAAAGAATAGAGAAAAGAAAATCTGGCGGCGGGGTAATACCTGCCGCCATTTTTATAAGTTTCAGTCTTTTCAAATGCGGAAATAGGTTGTATTATCGAACTTAGAAAAGAGATTGTAATGAACCGTTGGTTTTATGATTAAAGGAGGAGACACTATGTTAGAAGTGGGAACCAAGGCACCGGCATTTTCACTGCCGGATCAGAATGGACAAGTGCATTCGCTTGAGGAGTACAGAGGTAAAAAGGTAATCTTATATTTTTATCCGAGGGATAATACTCCGGGGTGTACGAAACAGGCATGTGGTTATTCACAGCTGTATCCACAGTTTCAGGAAAAAGGGGCAGTTGTCATCGGAATCAGTAAGGATACGGTAGCTTCGCATAAGAGATTTGAAGAAAAGCAGGGCCTGACTTTTACGATATTGTCAGACCCGGAATTGAAAGTAATTCAGGCTTATGATGTGTGGAAGGAAAAGAAGAATTATGGAAAAGTGTCGATGGGCGTTGTGCGGACAACGTACCTGATTGACGAAGATGGTGTGATCATCAAAGCAAATGATAAGGTAAAAGCAGCCGATGATCCGGCGAAGATGTTAGAAGAGGTGTAATATGGGAACAGAACTTAGAATGGAAAAGCGGAAGATGCAGATGGCTTTATTGGGGAAAGAGTCATGTGTGCCGGATCTGTCCGGGGAAAGTATCTTACAGAATCAGCTGCGATTTCAGCTGCCGGAGGATTCTGAATTGTACGATGGATATGGGAGGGTGAAAAGTGCCTATCCGTATCGCCAGAGAAATGGATATTGCAGAGAACTCAAAGAGCGTAAAGTACAGACGGCTGTTCTGGAAAATCAATATCTGAAAGCCGTATTTTTGCCAGAATATGGTGGAAGATTGTGGGAACTGTGGGATAAGGAGCAAGATCAGAATCTTCTGTATACGAATGATGTTCTTCGATTCAGTAACCTGGCGACTAGAAATGCATGGTTCAGTGGAGGCGTAGAATGGAATATTGGTATTATCGGGCATACTCCATTTACGACAGAACAGATGTATGTTGCCCAGACGGAAGACGAAGCGGGCAATCCGGTTCTTCGAATGTACGAATATGAAAGAATCCGTGATGTCACATACCAGATGGATTTTTGGCTGGAAGAAGATTCCCGTTTCCTAAATTGCAGGATGCGGATTGTGAATGAAAATGATGAGGTAGTGCCGATGTACTGGTGGAGTAACATGGCAGTGCCGGAATTCGACGGCGGAAGAATCATTGTTCCGGCCAGAGCCGCATATACGACGGTAGATAAAGAGGTTCGAAAAGTAGAGATTCCGATGGTTCGGGGCGTGGATGTCACCGATTATAAGAAGATTCCGAAGTCTGTGGATTATTTCTTTGAGATAGAAGAGGATATGCCGAAGTATATTGCAAATGTTAATGCAGAGGGATACGGCCTTCTTCAGATGTCAACGGACAGAATGAAAAGCCGGAAGTTATTCTCCTGGGGCAGTCAGGCAGCTTCTGACCACTGGCAGGAATTCCTGACGGAGAATGCAGGAAGATATATTGAGATTCAGGCCGGCCTTGCAAAGACACAGTATGGCTGTATTCCTATGGCACCACACACTGCATGGGAATGGATGGAGCAATATGGGGCAATTCAGATCGATGCACAGAAGCTTCAGGAATCTCATGAAGAGCGAAGTGCAGAAGTCACAGAGATGCTCCTAAAAAGAGAAAGTCACAGGCATCTGAAAGAAAAGCTGAAAGCATCCAAGCCAATGGCTTTAAAGAAAGCGGATCTTGTGCAGGCGGGAAGCGGCTATGGAATCCTTGGAGTTCATGGCAAGTGGACGGATCATCTGGAATTTGTAGATGAAGAAGGGGATTATGCCCGCTGGAAAGCATTCATAGAAGGCGGCAGATTGCATTGTCCGAAGCCTGAGAAAAGACCGGATGTATTCTTGAATGATGAAGAAAGCTTTACCAGATTAAAGGAAGCTGTCAAAGAACAGGAAAAACATAATTGGTACGCGCACTACCAGTTGGGAGTTCGTTATTATATGGATGGAAAATTCAAGAAAGCAGAGCAGGAATTTCAGACATCCAGAACACTGGAGGAAAATGCATGGGCACTTCACGCGCTTGCCTGTCTGACTTTGCGGAAAGGAAAGAATAAGAAAGCAGCCCGGTATATGTTAAAAGGAATGAAGCTTCAGAAGAAGGAATGCTCATATCAAAAAGAAGGATTCAAGATATTGATTAGTTGTGAAGCTTATACGGAACTGTGTGCATCTTATAAAAAGCTGAGCAAAAAACTTCAGGCTGACAGCAGATTGCGGTTCTATTATATCCAGGCATTAGGCGAGAGTGGAAAAGAAGAAAAGGCTTATGAACTGATGGAAGAAGATGGAGGATTGGTGCTTGATGATCTCCGGGAAGGAGAGGATACTCTGGGACAATTATGGAAGAAACTGCACGATGCTGTCTCAGAAGAAGAGGAAGAAGTACCTTACAGGTATCAGTTCATGGCATTTGAGTAATGTGGAGGATTTTATGAAAGAAATCATCTATATCATTTTGTCCTGGATCAGTTCAAAATCCATCAAGGCACGCCGTGTATAGTCATATTTAGACATTTATTGCAAACACATTTGAAAAGAGTTGAATTTGGTTTGCACGTAGTGATATGCTGGTTCTCAAGAAAACATGGTTGGGAGAAAAATTATGAGAAAAGAATCCGATATAATGAACATGAAAGTCTATGAATCCATGTGTTATAGCCTGGCGAAAGCATACACTACAGGAGTACGTTTGTATCAAGACGGCACTCCTTTATATTATTTTTCGCCTTACTGTATTGAGCCAGATCCGTTAGGTCCCTTTTTATCTCAAATCATAGATTCTGGACATGATGTAGGCATAATCACGACATCTTTATATCAGTTTTATGCTTTTCTTACATTAAAGCCAGGTCTTCGACTAATTCTTGGACCAACGTGTGCTTTAAAAGGCAGCGGACAAGAAATGGAAGAATTGCTGGCAATCCTGAGGATTGAAGAAGAGAAAAAGAATGCTTACGTTCGATGGTTATGCAGCACGCCTGTCATTAACATTCAGCGGCTTGCATGGTTGTTAGTATCTCTAGAAACAATGTTGCGAAAGCGGGCATTTGCGATTGAGGAAGTATGGATGGAAAGACCGCCGGAAAGCATCCAGAATTCTGTACAAATAGAGTATACCGGGAATCGAATGAATAATATAGAAGATATGGGATTATCTCAGGCAGTTGAGCAAAGCTTTAGTTGGGAACAACTGGTATGTTCTTATGTTGAGAATGGACAGGCAGACCAGCTGAAAGAACTATTCAGTGCTCCGCCGAAAGTATACACAGGGAGTATCGTATATGATGAATTGCGGCAAATAAAAAACAGAGGGATTGCCATGGCAGACAGCGTATCGAAGGCTGCGATTCGGGGAGGACTGGATGTTCAGCAGGCATTTCTTGCGATGGAACTATATATTCAGAAGCTAGAACTGATGCAGGATTGTCCTGCGGTAGAACGGCTTTTTCAGGAAATGGTGATTGATTTTGCAGAGCAGGTAGAAAAATTACGATGTCCTGCAGATGATAAAAGGCACTTTTGCAGAATGTGTATTCAATATATTTCACGGAATGTTTTCGCACCGATTCGAACAGAAAGTATGGCAAAAGAATTAGGCTATAGCAGATCCTACTTATGTAGCCGATTCAAACAGGAGATGGGACTTTCTATTACCCAGTACATTCAACAGGAGAAGACAGAAGAGGCAAAACGCTTACTTCGTTTCAGCAATTACAATTTAAGCGAAGTAGCAAGTCTGCTTAATTTTTCCTCTCAGAGTCATTTTCAGACGGTGTTTAAAAGAATCACAGGCGAGACCCCGTTGGCATATCGAAAGAAAGTAAAAGTAATAAAATAATTCAATGTATAGAAAATGTAAATAAATACAAAAATATATTACAAAAATCAATAGATATATCCGGAAGAAATAAAACAAATATAAAATAAAACTAACATATATGAAATACTGGAAAATCCGTGGATGGTAGAATACAGATATCCGGGTATCGGAACATTACTTAATAGTATTGAAATATATCAATTCATTCAGAGGATATATTTGCAGAAGCCAGTAGAAGAGTAATGGAAGATATGAATAGACGAAAAGGGAGGAAATATGATAGGAAGCTTCTGGACATATCATATAAAAACTATGAAGAAGAAACTAATCAGTGTATTGTTGATTGCCGCTATGACGCTTACCATGCTTGCGGGCTGTGGCGGAAGCAAAGAGAGCAGTGAAAGCAGTGAGGATGCAGCTGAGGAATCATCAGGAGAAAAAATTACATTTATGGTACCTGACTGGGGTGTACCAACAGATGATCAGCTTGCTGCATTTACAGAGGAAACAGGAATTGAAGTTGAGATTGCTGAAGTTGGATGGGATGATATCCGTGAGAAATTAGCAACAGCTGCTTCTGCCGGAGAATGTGCAGCAGATGTTGTGGAAGTTGACTGGTCATGGGTCGGAGAATTTGATGCGGCAGATTGGTTAGAGCCATTGGAAGTATCAGATGAAGATAAGGAAGATATGCCGACACTCGAAACATTTACAAAGGATGGAAAGGTTCTGGCAATTCCATATGCGAACGACTACCGTTTGTCATATTATAACACAAAGCAGTTTGAAGCGGCTGGTATTACAGAGGAACCACAGACTTGGGATGATGTTCTGGAAGATTGCAGAACACTTAAATCTACAGGGACTGTAGACTATCCATTTGCAATTGCATTAAATGCAGAAGAAAAGACATCTACATGTTTAATGTGGCTGGCATATACCATGAATGGCGTGGTATGGAACGATGACGGAACTTTCAATAAAGATTCTGTATTAGAAGCATTGAAGTATATAGAAACATTGGTAAATGAAGAGTTAGTAGCTCCAGAAGATAAGACATCTTCAGGTATGGATGCTTATATGCGTATCTGTGGTGGTACAGCAAGCTTCCTTACAGGTCCTACCTCTTTCATATCCAGAAGCCAGAACGAAGAAATCTGCAGCGTTGTTGGAGAAATCGAATCCATCCTTGTCCCGGGTAAAGATGGAAAAGCAACTCAGACAATGGCACTTCCAGAAGCTATTGGTGTTACAAAAGCTTCCGAGAACAAAGAAGCTGCTAAGAAATTCGTAGAATGGTATACATCTGCTGATATGCAGAAACAGTTAAATGAAACAAACAGTGCAATTCCTACACGTAATTCTGTTCTGGAAGAGCTGATCAATGACGGAACGATCGAGAATGCAGGAGCAATGTTAGAAGAAGCAAACTTAATCTCTTCTCCATTCCCGAACGGAGTACCTTCTTATTATGCGGAGATGAGCAGTGCAATGTACAATGCAATCAATAAGATGGCACTTGGCGAATGCACAGCAGAAGAAGCATTTGATGAGATGGAAACAGCTTTAGAGAAATTAATCAACGAATAATTTAAGGAATAAATGATGAAAAAAAAGATATTACCTTATCTTTTACTAACACCCATGATTCTTATCATGGGTGTATTAGTATTTTATCCGATCATTGCTACATTTTCATACAGTTTAAAGAAATGGAAGCTGACAGCTCCTGGAGATATTCACTATATAGGAATTAAGAATTACATTGATATTATTCAGTCAGATTCTTTTTGGTACAGCCTGCAGAATACAATCTTTATCCTTGTATTTGTTGTTGTGTTTACAACGATATTTGGATATCTGGTGGCAGCTTTTCTTAATGTTGATGTGAAATGGTCTGGTTTGTTATTGGCATTAGCGATTCTTCCGTGGGCATTGCCGCCTTTTGTAAATGGTATCTTATGGAAGTTTGTATTTTTCTCTGGATATGGATTTTTGAATAAACTTTTGATTGGCATTGGAATTATCAGTAAACCAATTGAGTTCTTAAGCTCAAGATGGACACTTCTGCTGGTGATTTCCATTGTTGTTGTCTGGAGAAGCATCCCTTTTATGGCGCTCGTTTGTCTGGCCGGACGTCAATCGATTCCTGACAGTCTGTTTGAAGCAGCAAAAATAGACGGAGGTACATCAAGGACTATTTTCTGTCATATTATGATGCCGCTTATGAAACCTTTCCTTGCAGTAGGAATTACTTCAACATCGGTAACAGCAATCAATGTGTTTGATGAAATTGTGGCTCTTTCGGGATACAGTGATCTAGGAAAGAATATCTTAATGGAAAGTTATCTGACCACATTTACATTCCTGAATTTTGGAAAAGGAAGTGCCATGACATACATTGTAATGTTCTTCGCATTGATCCTTGGAATATTCTACTTGCGAAGCCTAAATAAGGAGGTGGAATATTGATGAAATATGCGAAAAAATTCGGATATGTTCTGGCTACGATTTTGTTCCTGATTTTTACGGTAGGGCCTTTTGTCTGGACCTTTATTATATCCATTACACCTGATTACGCAATTTTTGCGCCGACGAGCAAGCTACTGCCAGATGATATGATATTTTCCAATTATGTGGAGATGTTTTCCGGAAGCCGGAGAGGAAATACTTTTTTTACTGGAATGTTTAATTCTTTAAGGGCAGTCTGTATTACGCTTTGCATCGGGATTCCGATTGCGATGATGAGTGCCTATGCATTAAGTAGAATGGAATTTAAAGGAAGGAAGGTTATTAAGAATCTTCTTTTGGTAACAATGGTTATTCCTGTAATGGCAACGATTATTCCGCTGTATCGTATGTTTGCAATGGCAAAATTGTTGAATAATATTGTCTGGCTCAGTATGGTGTATGTGAGTTCCTACCTTCCAATGGCAACCTGGCTGATTTCCAATTATTTTGCAACGATTCCAAAGGAGCTGGAAGAGGCAGCTATGATTGACGGATGCGGAAAAGCGGCTTCGTTTTTCCGAATCATATTGCCGCTTTCCTATCCAATTATATTATCAGTCACGCTGATTATGTTTTTAAATACCTGGAGCCAATTCCAGATTCCACTGATTCTGGCATCTTCTATGGAAACAAAGCCAATGGCAATTGTTGTATCAGAATTTATGACCAAAGATTCCATACAGTATGGTCTGATTGCAGCTGCAGGAATGATTGCGTTGATTCCACCGGCGGTGACGGCACTGTTCTTCCGGAAATATCTGATTTCTGGTATGATGAGAGGCTCTGTAAAAGGGTAATAAGTTGTAAAAATATATATTCATTCGAGCATCCCGCAATACATGCCTTCGGCTGGCGGGCTCTGCTCGATAATGTATTTTATATACCAGCTTTGGAGGATTCCAGAGCATTGATCACGCGATCACACCAGGCATCAAATTCTGGATCAGGTATCTGGCATTCTTCAGGGTGGGATAATACATAATCAAGGGCAATTCGTACGCCCTGGTCGAGGCGGACCGTAGTTCTCATATCAGGCACAACTCTTTTTAGTTTCGTGTTGTCAAATACGACAGAGACAGATTTGTCACCAGTCAGTTTTCCTTCGAAATCATATCCATATTTATCACCAACTGCAGAGAGATAGTCTGAAGCTACATGGTAAGGGTGAAGTGTCACGCCCAAAGCATCTGCGATCGTCTGATAGATCTGATTCCATGTAAGAGTTTCATCTCCGGTAATCTGGAATGCTTCTCCGATTGCATGACGATTGCCCATAAGACCGGTATAACCAATTGCAAAATCTGTATTAAATGTCATAGTCCATAGAGAAGAGCCATCTCCGTGAATAATGACAGGTTTTTCTTCGATCATTCGCTGAACGACCTGCCAGGAACCATTCTTCCCATGGACACCCAATGGAATACGACGCTCGTCATAGGTATGGCTTGGACGGACAATTGTTACCGGAAAGCCTTCTTTTCGATACTTATCCATCAGGAATTCCTCACAGGCAATTTTGTCCCGGGAATATTGCCAGTGTGGATTCGCAAGAGTAGTTCCCTCTGTGATCAGATAATTGGCAGCAGGTTTGTGGTAGGCAGAAGCAGTACTGGTAAAGATATACTGCTTAGTTTTTCCTTGGAACAGGCGGTAATCGCGTTTTACATCTTCGACATGATACCCGATGAATTCACAGACAGTGTCAAAAGTCATATCCTTGATTGCTTCTGCAACAGCTGCTTCATCATGAATATCAGCAATAATCTGATGAACGCCTTCTGGTACAGCCTGTGTCCGGCTGCCACGGTTGAGAGTCCATACTTCCCAGTTCAATTCTTGTATAAGCCTTTTTACGATAGCGGTACTGATTGTACCCGTTCCCCCAATAAATAATGCTTTCATAGTATAATCCCTTCTTTCTTCAGAATCCTTTCCCTCAATTTTTTGTATATTCTATCGTGTGATTGGTTTGAAGATCAATTAGATGATATCAACAGGTTACTAGTTTATTTTATCATATTTTTAGTATATACTATATCAGTAGGAGTAGATTTTTGCAAAAGATGCGAAAAAGGAGGAGTTCGAATGAAACTGGCGGATGTATCAAACGGACCAGATTGGATCGTATGGGTAGTGTTTGTAATCTTTGTAGTCATCTCCATCGTTCTGCTCTCCGGACATGGGAGCTGGTTTATTGCCGGTTACAATACAGCCTCAAAAGAAGAAAAGAAAAAATATGATGAGAAGAAGTTATGTAGGACGATGGGGATTGGAATGGCAGTGATCTCCATCCTGATTCTTATCATGGAAGTGTTTGAAGATGTATTGCCGGTTAGCTTTGTATATATATCGGTGGGAATTATACTGATTGATTGTCTGGTGATTATTATCGTAAGTAATACGATCTGTAAAAAGTAGATGCGGCTGCTTCATCGGCAATAAATTGGTGTGAATAGAATAAAAGTTGTATGGATAATGAAGGAGAAATCGGCATTAGCCGATTTCCCCTTTTCTTTTGGAATTTTCCCGGTGGATTCTTGATTTTATTCCATTCCCAGATATGTGTTGTAGATATCTTTCGAGATATTTGCTTTGATATCTTCATACACATTCTGGGAATTTTCTCGGATTTCATCTCTTACTTCATCAGAGAGGGTAATGATCTCTGTGCCGCTGTCTTCAATTGTAGTAATTCGTTCAGCAATTCTCTCATCAGACTGTTTTCGGGCATATTCTGTTGCGGTCTTTGCGGCCTGAGTCATGATGTCCTGTTCTTCCTTAGTGAGATTCTGGAAAAATGCATCATTTACGATCAGGGAGATCAGATGTGGCAGGTGGTTGGTCTCCACCACATAATCCTGCTGCTCATATAGCTTATTAGATACGATGACTTCATATGGATTCTCCTGCGCATCAATTGTGTGCTGCTGAAGTCCAATGTATACTTCACTGAAGCTCATCGGTGTCGGGTTGGCATGTAAGCTTTTCCAGAATGCCAGGTGGTAGCTGTTTTCCATGGTCCGAATCTTCTGGCCCTTAAAATCTGCAAATTCATATATTGGCGTGTTGGTACTCATGACACGGAACCCCTGATCAGCCATCCCCAGAAGATGGTAACCGCCTTCCGTGTACACATTACTGATCAAGTCGAAAAATTCTGGGTCATCTAAGGTCTCTCTGCAATCGTCCAGTGAATCGAATACACATGGCAGGTCAAAAACTGCGAGATCAGGCATGAAGGTTACCTGAGGAGCAGTGTTCTGTACAATGAATGGGATATCGCCGTCTGCGCAGGTCTCCAGAAGATCACGGTCACCTCCGAGCGTAGAGTTGGGATAGACCTGAATCTTCATCTTCCCGTCACTGAGACGTGAGACTTCTTCCGCAAATTTTTCGGAAAAGATCTGAGTAACGGTGTCTTCTGGACTTGCAGTGGCAAGCGGCCATGCGTAACGCTGTACATCCTCTTCTTCACTGGAATTACCACAGCCGGTAAGGAACAAAGAAGAAGCTATTATAAGGACAAGGCCGGTAGATATTAAACGCGATTTTATCTTACGAAATTTCATTTCATGCCTCCTATAACAATGCCAGAGAAAGTGCCGAGATGAATGTAATCAAAAGTAATGCAGCTAAAAAGTATATAATCATGGGCATAGCTTTCTTCGCAATTGTCATGACCGGAACATCTGTTAATGAGCTGGCAACAAAAAGATTTACTCCGATTGGAGGAGTTACAAATCCAATGGCAAGGTTCACTACCATGATTACACCGAACTGAACAGGATCCATACCAAGATTCGTAACGATTGGCAGAAGGATTGGTGTCAGAATCAGGATAGCAGGTGTCGTATCCATTACCATACCTACAATTAATAGGAACAGATTAATCACGAAAAGGATCAGCACAGGGCTATGGAAGTTGTTGCTGATAAATTCACTGACTGTCTGAGGAACCTGCATTAATGTCAGTACCCTTGAAAAAGCAGTAGAAGTCGCCAGAATGAAAAGAATGGGGGTAAATGTTCGGATTGCTTCTTGTAAGATACCCCAGATGTCCTTGATTCGAATACTTCTATATACAACCAGACTGATAAACAGAGCATAAAACACGGAGATAACAGCAGCCTCTGTCGGAGATGCAATTCCGCTGTAGATGCATCCAAGAATGATAACAGGACTTAAAATTGCAAAAAAGCTTTCTTTGATTACTTTGAATAACCCTTTGTCGTGTAATCTTTTTACTTCCGCATGAATCTTTTCTTTGTCTTCTCCATTACGTTTACAATAGAAGATAGCATAGAACATGAGAAGTCCGCCAATCATGAGACCGGGAATGATACCTGCCAGGAACAGATTGCTTACGGATGCTCCAGAAGCCATTCCGTACATGATGAATGGAATGCTTGGTGGAATAATGACACCTAAGCCGCCGGCAACAGCAACAATCGCGGTAGTAAAGGTAAGATCATAACCGAGACTTGTCAGAATCGGAATGGTCATACTTCCAACTGCGGCAACAGTAGCAGGTGCAGAACCAGAGATTGCTCCATAGAAAAGACATGTCACAATTACGGCACAAGGCATGCCTGCTGTCAGATTACCAAGAAAGTATGCAAAGATGTCGAATAACTTTCTGGAGATACCACCCTTGGCCATGATGATTCCGGACAGAACGAACATCGGAACTGCCAATAATGGGAAAGAATCCAGACCGCCAAACATCGCCCGAATCAAATATTTTGCACCTACTGTGAAAGACGGGTCACATATGGATGGAAGGACGGATGTGATTCCAAGTGTAATAGATACAGGAATCGCAATGATCAGTCCGACCACGAAGATGATAAATAATAAAGCGACTGGCATATTACGAAACCTCCTTACTTGAGTCTTTTATATTATGGGTGAGGTTGTCAATTTCGGATTTGGTGTCAGCATTTGCCTGAATAAATGATTCCGGAGTGTTTCGTTCCGGGTGTGCCGGGTCAAAGACATTCTCACCTCTGGCAATACGGAATTCAATGATCCATCTCTGCAGGATTCGGAATGCAACCAGAATAAAAGAAACAAAAGGTGCTGCCTGAACGTAATACATTGGAATGGAGCAGGCAGGGGATACCTGACCGCTTTCTACGGCAGACATCATATAAGAATATGCAAAAGGAATCATGTAGATAAAGAATATCAGCTCGAAGGTATGGTTGATAACCTTGATGACTGCTTTTCCGCGCCGTGGAAATATTGCGACAAACTGTTCAATCTTAATAGATAAGCATTTTTTGCTGCAGTAACTAACGCTAAGAAAGCCGCACCATATAAACAGATAGCGTGTTAATTCTTCTGACCAGGACAGAGACATTCCCAGTGCATAGCGGCAAAAGACCTGTATGCCCATGATGAGTGTCATTCCGATCAGGAGAATGATCAGAAGAAATTCTTCAAGATTTTCATCCAGCCAGTGAATTGCTTTTTTCATTTTTACCTCCTTGCAAGATATCTGATAACCTGACTATTGCCCGAAGCCCGTTATGGACTCCAGGCAATAGTCAAGGTTTTTGTGATTTTTATAATGCGTTATGAAGTAGTTCAAGAACAGTGCTTAAATCATTCACGCCCATCTGTCCTGGAGCAGAAGCTTTCTTTGCAGCACCAAAAGTCAGTGCAGAACCAAATACTTCACCGCAGAGACGGCTGATTACACCGGTACCTGCCATAGACATGGTAATGATCGGTCTGTCGGCATATTCGGATGCCATTTCCTCTGTTGCGGCAAGAAGTGTAAGTACATCCTTTTTATTCTGAGGCATTACAGCAATCTTCGGAATATCAGCGCCCAGATCCTGCATTTTTCTAAGACGGCCTACGATATCATCCTTATCAGGAGTCTTGAAGAAATCATGGTTGGATGCCACAACCTTTACACCTGCAGCATGAGCACCTTCAATAATCTCTTTTACGATCTCGTCACCGGTGAATACTTCAACATCGATCAGATCAACATATCCTGACTGGGCAGCTTTGATGTTTAACTGTGCATAAGCTACATCCTCAATTGCCTTTTCGCCACCTTCCTTGGAAGTACGGAATGTCATCAGGATAGGTGTATTTCCCAGAGCATCTCTTAAGTCTTTCAATACATCGAGTACCTGATCAAAGTCAAATACACCTTCGAACCAGTCAACACGCCATTCCACAACATCGACCGGGATAGCGTCAAATGTCTTTGCTTCAGCAATAATCTCTTCTTTTGTTACTCCAACGATCGGTACACAGATTTTGGGGATACCGGCACCGATTTCAATATCTCTGACACGAACTGTATTCATATTTTATCCTTCCTTTTCTATCATAGTTTGCCAATTATTTTGATTATAATGAAATTATTCAGCAGATGCAAGCTCCACCATTTTTGCATAGCGCAGGTTTACAAATACTCCAAGAAGTACGCCGATTGCGGTAAGAATGATGTTCATCGTCATAACGCCAGACGGACTCATCTTTGAAGCTGCTGTTAAGATTGTATAGTTACAGAGTGAAGATGCGATCATAACTAATGCAGTTACCGTACCTTTAATCTTCGGGAAGAGCATATTACATACAGAAGTTGCAATCTGAAGAAGTCCGCCTGCTCCAGCCCACCCGATTACGAATGCACCAACAATGCAAAGTGTCTGTGACTTGCCCATGAGTACCAAGATCATGGTCGCAAGACAGATTGCTGGATAGACCATAATGAAGCGGACATCTTTAATCTTACGTGTCAAAATTGCAGTTACGATCAGTGCGAGCATAGTTCCCATGGAGTAGTAGGTCTGCATGATAGAAGGATCAGCCCAGCCTACCACTTCTTTGGCAAAATTCTGTGCACAGTTCAGCCATAACTGGAAGGTACCAGTGCAGGTGAATCCAATCAGGATCATAGCAACGGATTCGATGGAGAAATGTGTTTTCTTCATGCTTTCCAGTAAGCCTTCTTTCTTCTCTTTCTTCGCATCGGCATCCGGAAGAGGTGCAAAGAGAATCAAGATTACTAATATAATGTAGCAGATACCACAACCAATGAATAATGGGTTGTAAGATACAAGACCGGAAGCAGATGTTGTTACGGCAATACCGAGCACGAATGGAAGCAGCATCTGAGAGATAGCGATAAAGAACTTGATTCCCATCGTTGCAACACCAGGTGCAGAGTAGAATACTTCAGCAACAGCCGGGTAGATACCAGTATCAAGGAATGAATTGGCAATACCGCCGAGGATCGCGCAGATGTAAGCAATCTGGTAACCGCCATTTGCTCCTGCATTAAAAGCAAGTGCAAGACCAATTAAGTAGATTGCGTAGGAGGCACCTCCGATTACACAGGAAATGCGGCGCCCTAACTTGTCAGAGAGAGGACCGGCGAATGGAAGAGCAATCAGTCGTCCAAGACCTAATGCGGCAGAGATTGCTGTGATTGCCATTGCTTCTACGCCCCAGCTTGCTGCCAGAGCATCTTTGATGACAGCCTGTCCCAGAATAGAACAGCCGACACCATGGATAAAATAGTTCAGGTACAGAATCAGTGCACTTGGTAAATACTTTTTGTTCATTGGTAATGTTCTCCTTTTTGTGTTTTGTTTTCTTAGTATTCTGTCACAAACATAAGAAATGCAGCACCATATCGTTAAAAAACTAACGATTTGTTGTTTATATTTTATCAATCGGCGAATAGAATTTCCAATACCAATATATGTGAAAATTGATGCGTTCAGGCTATTGAAATGTTAGAATTATAAAGATAGAGATTATAAATCCATAGGTTTTATAGAAACAATCTATATAAGGAGGTGCGTATGACACTCAATCAGATATATTATTTTCAGACGGTTGCCAGATATGAAAATTATCGAAAGGCAGCAGAGGAACTTTATATCTCCCAGCCATCCTTGAGCCGTTCCATTGCGTCTTTAGAAAGCGAGCTTGGTGTCTTGCTTTTTGAAAAAAATGGAAGAGGGGTCAATCTGACAAAAGGTGGAAAACTTTTTTTGGAATATGCGGACCGGATTATTGATGAATGTGAGATTGCGAAGAATAAGATGAAGGAAATGGCAAGTGACGGAGGAAAGATTGATATTGGTTATGTATTCCCGCTTGCAAGTCACTACATTCCTCATAACGTAAGAGATTTTCTTAATAAAAAAGAAAATAAGAATGTTACATTTAACTTTTTTCAGAATCATACGAGTGCAATTGCAAAAAAAGTCAGATCTGGTGAGCTGGATGTCGGCTTCGGCGGATATATAGATAAAGAGGAATTTGAGTTCTTTCCTGTATTATCAGAAGAAATGGTACTGATTACACCAAAAGGGCATGAATTAGAATCTCATAAAAAAGTCTCTATCCAGGAACTACGGAATTATCCGGTGATCGGATATGACCGGGAATCCTGGCTTGGAAATTACACAAAGCAATTATATCGAAGGCTGGCATTTCAGCCCAATATTGTGGTGGAGTGCCCGGATGAACATTCCATTGTGGCTTTGGTGAGTGAAGATTTTGGAATTGCACTTGTTCCGGCAATTGAGGAGATCAATGAGAATCGTGTTAATATTCATAGATTTGATGATATTGAATTAATGCATCACACTTTCATGTTCTGGATGCGGGATCGTTATCAGCTGCCGGCCGTAGAAAGATTTATCGAATATATGAAGCAGAAAGCGCCATCATTGGAATGATAGCTTTAATGTATTAATAATTGACATAAAATGTATTTTACGTTATTGGTTCGCGGGATTATAATGAAGTCGTCACAAACAGAAGAGATGCCTTTCACAAATAATGATAAGGAGAGGGATTCATGAAAACAAATTATCCTAAGATATTTGAACCTTTAACAGTAAAAAGAATGACGATCCGTAATCGTATCGCTATGACTCCGATGGGAACTAATTATGGGGAGACAAGCGGTGAGATGAGTAACCGTCATATGAATTATTATTCCTTGCGTGCAAAAGGCGGAGTTGGCCTGATCATCTTAGAGAATGCCAATGTAGAATATCCTGTTGGTTCCAATGGAACAAGTCAGATTCGTATTGATCATGACAGTTTTATGCCACGTTACTACCAGCTGGTTGAGAACCTTCATAAGAATGGTGCGACAGTTGCGATTCAGATTAACCATGCAGGTGCATCTGCTTCTTCTGCAAGAACCGGAATGGAGACGGTATCCTCTTCCAATATTCCAACAAAAGTTGGCGGAGAGATTCCTCGTCCAATGAAAAAAGAAGAGATTCTTACAACTGTAAAGAAATATGGGGAAGCTGCAAAGAGAGTGCAGGCAATCGGGTTTGATGCTGTAGAGATTCACTGCGGACATTCATATCTGATGAGTCAGTTTATTTCCCCATATTATAATAAGAGAACCGATGAATTCGGAGGATCTGTAGAGAACCGCCTGCGTTTTCCACGCATGGTCTTAGAAGAAGTACGTAAGCAGGTCGGACCCTGGTTCCCGATTATTGTACGTATCTCAGCAGAAGAGCGTGTACCTGAAGGAAATACGTTAGAGGATACTCTGGAATATCTTCAGTATCTGGATGAATTTGTGGATATGTATGATGTATCCTGTGGCCTGAATCCATCTCTTCAGTATCAGATTGATTCGAACTACTTGCCGGATGGATGGCGTTCTTATCAGGCAAGAGCTGTCAAAGAAAAGTTTGGCAAACCTGTCATCAATGCCGGAAACTACCGTGACCCAGAGGTTGTAGAGAAAGTCCTCGAAAGCGGAGATGTAGATCTCGTCGGTATGGGACGTGGATTGATCGCGGATCCGGACTGGGTGGTAAAAGTCCAGAAAGGTGAAGATGATATGATACGAAAATGCATCTCCTGTAACGTCGGATGTGCCGGAAACCGTATCGGTGTGAATCGTCCGATTCGCTGTACAGTCAATCCTGCAGTTCCGGAAGGAGATATCTATAAGAAATTAAGAGTTAAGAAAAACTGTAATGTAGTTGTAGTCGGCGCAGGTACTGCAGGTCTTGAAGCTGCATGTACAGCAGCAGAAGTCGGATGTAATGTATTCGTACTGGAGAAGAAAGATCATGTTGGAGGATTATCTACATTTATTTCCGACCTTCCAAGCAAGACGCGTATGAAAGACTTCCCAAGATATCTGGAAAAACGTGCTGAGAAACTGCCGAACTTATACATGTTCTTAAATACAGAAGCTACCATTGATAAGATTAAGAACTTTAAGCCGGATATCGTTGTAAACGCGACAGGTTCTGTACCATTGGTTCCACCAATCCCAGGCCTGAGAGAGAATATTGCAGCCGGCAATGTAGCGACCATCTTTGATATGATCAATAACCTGAATGCAGGGAAGTACCCAGATGACTTCTGCAAAGGTAAGAAAGTTGTTGTTATGGGCGGAGGATCTGTAGGACTTGATGTGATTGAATACTTTGCACCACGGGGAGCAGAATGTGCTATCGTTGATATGCTTCCGCAGATTGGTATGATGGCAGATCCGATTACAAAGTGTTCGATGCGTGAGACCCATGACAAATACGGTGTAAAAGAGTACGTGAATACAGCACTCCAGGAAGTAAAAGAAAATGCATTTGTTGTAAAGACTCCGGAAGGCGAGATTAAAGAACTGGAATTTGACCTTGGATTTAACTGCCTGGGAATGAGAGCAAACAATCCACTCCTTGCAGAATTAGAAGAAGCATTTGCCGATACAGATACTTATGTATACCCAATCGGAGATTCTGTTCGTGCCCGCCGCATTATGGAAGGAACCATGGACGGCCGTGCTATCTTGAATGTACTCGAGTTCAAAGGATTATTAGACCTGGATGAGATAAAGTAGAATCTTTGAAATAGAAATAAAAAATAGATAAAAAAGTAAATTCAATAAAAGTAAACAGAGAGAAAAGAGGTAATAATCATGCCAAATATAACAGGACATACAGAACTAGTTGGATTGATGGCTTATCCGATTCGTCACACACAGTCACCTACGACACACAATCTTGCATATGACAAGAATGGCGACGATGTGATTCAGCTTGCTTTTGAAGTAGATAACGATTCTCTGGAGGCAGCAGTAAACAGTATCCGCGCGTTAAAGATGCTTGGATCTAACATCTCCATGCCAAATAAAACAGTCGTTCACAAATACCTGGAAGAAGTTGACGAGGCAGCACAGCTCTGTGGAGCCATCAATACCGTTGTAAATATGCGTGATGAGAATGGGCAGGTTACGGGAAGATTAAAAGGATATAACACTGACGGTATGGGATATTGGCAGGGAATCAAAGAAGAAGGAATTGACTTTAAGGGAATGAAGATGGTTCTGATCGGAACGGGAGGAGCTGCTACAGCCATTGCTGTTCGGGGAGCATTGGATGGAATTGCAGAACTTCACATCTTCAATATTAAGGATAAATTCTACGCTCGTGGAGAAGAGATTGTTGAAAAGATCAATAACAACACAGAATGTAAAGCAACCATGAATGATCTTGCAGATCTTGATCTTCTGAAAGAAAAAATGCAGGAAGCAGATATTTTCTGCGATGCGACAGGAGTAGGAATGCATCCGTTGGAAGACCTCTCAAATATTCCGGATACATCCTTCTTCCGCCCGGATCTGATCGTAACCGATACGGTATATGCTCCACGCGAGACAGTTATGATGAAGCAGGCAAAAGAAGCTGGCTGTACAAGAGTATATAACGGAATGAGTATGATGCTCTTCCAGGCATTGATTGCCATTGAGCTCTACACCGGGAAATCCACTGATGTAGAATACATGAAAGAGCAATTAGGAATCTAATCATAAGAATATCCCTCCATAAAAATAACATCAGGGTAAGCCTGATGTTATTTTTTAATTCCAGTGAAAGTTTTCTTTACCTGCCCCGATCAATATAGCATCTGCACACTCCAGTTTCTATTTTAAGATAGAAGGAATGCAGCTTCCTGAAGCGTCTGCCACATTAGAAGCAGAATACCGGAAAGCGGCAAACATTGAATAAATCTGAAAGTATTATGCTTAGATTGAATTGTATATAGGTAGATGTTATACTTTGTTTAAACAGGTGGTTGTATATGTGTTGGGAGATTTATCAAATTAAAAGAATTCACATAAAAGTATAAAGTAAGCGAGGAACGTCAGCAACAATTGCCTGTAAGCATAATAAAAGAGGAGAACAAAAATGGCAAAAGAAAAGAATGCAGCAAATGTCAGTAATATTTACCGATTAGGGGGACGGGTCCCTGTTGCGAAGGCAATTCCATTCGGTTTCCAACATGTATTAGCAATGTTTGTAGCAAATGTAACTCCGCTAATTATTATTGCGGGTGTTGCAGTATATAATGGACAGGCATTTACGCAGATAGAGACGGCGCAATTGATTCAGAATTGTATGCTTGTGGCAGGTATTGGTACATTGATACAGCTATATCCTATCTGGAAAATAGGCTCCGGACTTCCGATCGTTATGGGTTTAAGTTTTACTTTTTTAGCTGCATGTCTTGCGTCGGCTTCTCAGGATTACGGATACATGATAGGTGGTATCATCGTTGGCGGGTGTATTGAAGGTGTCTTAGGTCTTACAGCAAAATTCTGGAGGAAGCTAATCCAGCCTATCGTTGCCGGCTGTGTAGTTACGTCCATTGGTCTTAGTATTTTGAATGTAGGCGTTTCATCTTATGCCAGTTCTGCAAAATATGAAATCGGGGCATGGCAAAATCTTCTGGTCGGTACCATTACATTGGTTGCCTGTCTGACATTTCATGTGTTTGCCAAAGGCGTACTGAAGCAGCTGAATGTATTATTTGGTCTGATCGTTGGATATATTGTGGCCATTTGTTTTGGAATGGTAGATTTCTCGGCAATGGGCACCACGATTTCACAACTGGGGGTATTTTCATTTCCTTCATTATTTGCTTACGCACCTAAATTTAACATCGGTATTATTATTTCATTTGTTATTGTTTTTTTAGTTTCTGCGGTGGAAACGATCGGAGATACTACAGCCGCATGTACAGGTGCTCTTGGAAGAGATATCACAGATGAGGAAATCAGTGGATCTCTGGCTGTGGACGGATTTATGTCAGCGATTGCCGGAGGTGTTTTTGGAGTATCCCCAATTACGTCATTTAGCCAAAATATCGGTCTTTTGAAAATGACAAAAGTAGTCAATCGCTTTACAATCATGTTTGGTGCATTGCTGTTGATTCTTGGAGGCTTGTTTCCTCCGATCGGTGCATTTTTATCGACCTTGCCGGATTGCGTTCTTGGCGGATGCACCGTCATTATGTTTGGATCTATCGTTGTTGCCGGATTCGAGATGATTGCAAAAGTAGGATTTGATCATAGAAATATGATTATCGTTGCCACCTCTTTGTGTGTAGGGGTAGGCGTAACACAGGTGGAAGGCTTCTTCTCAGGATTGCCATCAATCTTCGGGGATATTTTCGGCTCCAATATGGTTGCCGGTGTTTTCATAATTTCACTTGTTTTGAGTTGGGTGCTGCCAAAAGACATGGAAATAGAAAGTGAGTAATACGGCAGACATTTTTATACCGCATATTGCTACCTACCCCTGCATACATTGTAAAAACAATAAATGTAGGGGTTTGGTATGAAAGATTATATTGAGGAACGGGCAGTAGAGATCGCATATTATATCATTGAACATAAGGCGACAGTGAGGCAGACTGCAAAAAAATTCGGAGTAAGCAAAAGTACCATACATAAAGATGTAACAGAAAGATTGCTCCAGATTAATCCTGCGCTTGCAGCGGAAGCAAGGAAGGTTCTCGACATCAACAAATCCGAGCGCCATATTCGTGGCGGACTAGCTACCAGAGAGAAATATTTACATATGGAACATCGATAAAAAAGTGGTGGGGAATATCATATCCTCCCAACCATTTTCAGTTTTCATTGTAAAAGCGGCAAGTGAAACAGCTTGCTGCTTTTTATTTATCTTCCCATGTAGTATAATTATTTCATACTTTGAAATGGAGAGAAATCTATGAGTTTGATCAATAAGATTCCAAAGGAGTTTTATAAACTTTTTGCGAGCAAATACAGGGAGTATTATCAACGGTTCCTGATATCGATCTATGAGGAATCCGGCAGGTCTTATTCGCTTCTGGGGCTTACGGAACGGGAATGCTGTGCGATTATGAATGAGTGGATTGCGGCGGAGACTTTGGACTGGAGTGAAGAGCAGTTTGACGAGGAAGGAGAACTGCTGACCAGGTCGAATATGACGTTTGTCTGTCTGAGGCATCTGGAGGAATGGGGATGGCTTCGGAAGGATTATGACGAATCGTTGAACAGTTATGTGGTGTCATTTCCAGAATACAGTCAGCTCTTTGTGGAGCTGTTCCAGCGTCTGTATAGTGAAGACAGTACCAAGGAACGGGAGAGCGTGCTGGCAGTCTACAGTTATCTGTATACTTACAGTGCGGATAAGGAGAAAAATAACGAGATTCTGAAGAGTGCCCTTCAGACCTCCCAGTCGTTGCTCCGGATGCTTTCGAATATGCAGGAGGGTATGAGAGGATATTTTGATGAGCTGTCCAGACAGAGAAGCTTCCTGGGAATTCAGGAAGTACTGGTCAATGAGATCAATAACAGTGACAGTAAGAAGTATGCGATTCTTACCACTACGGACAGTTTCTATCGATATAAGGAAGCGGTAAAGGAATTAATTGACCAGAACCTGAGTGAAAATGAAGTGCGAAGGCAGCAGTTTCTGGACCAGCAGGTGCAGCTTAAAATGCAGATGGAATCGGCAGAAAGTGTTCCTGTAGAATATACACCAAAGTATCGGAGGCTGGAGCGTGCGGTTGGTCTGTGCGAGGAGGCGATGGATATCATATACCGTATTGAACGGGAATTTGATGCCATCGAGCGCAGATATAATAAATTAATTGAGCAGAAGACGGTATTTGCAAGTCGGGCAGCAGCAAGAATCCGCTATATTCTGATGGAAGGAGCGGCTGAAGAGGATCAGACAGTGACACTTGTGAATCTTCTGAACCGAAGTAGTTGTCAGGAAGAGATCCTTACAAAACTGGCGGATCGAATGCACCTGACGGAGCGTTTCCATGTGATAACGGAACGAAGCCTGTTCAGAAAACGCGATTCTGAGAGGGGCTCTTTCGAGCCGCAGGCGGTTGTTCGGGAAGAAGAGCAGAGAGAGGATCTGGATTCTTTTGTATTAAAGCCGCTTTATACAGGCAAGGAGATCGCGGAATTCCGAAGAAAGAATATAAAGGACGGCAGATTTACAGTCACCAGAGATACCGTGCAGTCTATTGAGGATCTGGAGAAACTGTTCTTTGTATGGCAGGAGGCAACGGAGATTGCGGAGAATGATCAGGAGATTTCTATCGGAGAAGAATTGGAGAATGAAGAAGGGTTCCGCTTCTCAGAACTTACGATTAAAGAGTAACCGTAATAGGATTGAAAAATAGTTCGTAAGGAATATTTGGTGAGGGATACATAGAAGAAAAAACAGGAAGGGATAACGAGATGGCTTCATATATAGAAGAATTATCCGTGACAGAGGCGGAGAATCTAAAGAAAACGATATCAAAATTATTTCGTCAGACCTGTATCTTACAGATGCGGTATGACCCGGTGACACTGACTCCCAGAGATAATCTGGATTATGAGATCTGTGTCAGACACAGAGGCTTTATAGAAGAATATCTGGCGGTCCTGGGCTGCGAGCTGATCCATGACCCACAGGAGCATATTTTCCGGCTGGTAGGAGATGGTGTAGAGACGGAGAAAATGAGTCTGACGACTACCATTATTGTTTTGCTGGTGAAAATGATCTACAGGGACAAGATTCTTGGAGAAGGTTTAAATGCTACAGTGACCACACTGGAGGAGATTAGAGAGTATGGAAAGAATACCAATCTGCTGAACCGGAAGCTTACACTGGCGGAGTGGAGAGAAGCACTGTA
Source organism: Bariatricus sp. SGI.019 (assembly GCF_050315235.1). Classification (NCBI taxonomy): domain Bacteria; kingdom Bacillati; phylum Bacillota; class Clostridia; order Lachnospirales; family Lachnospiraceae; genus Bariatricus; species Bariatricus sp. SGI.019. The sequence continues at coordinate 149,918 of NZ_JBNPOQ010000004.1, forward strand.
TCTGATGAGTAAGCATCAGATGATCGAGCTGCCTGGAGCGGTCAGGGATGTGGAAGATCATACGCCGATTTATTTATACAGTACGATTAATCTATACGTCAGTGCGGCGGATATTAATGCACTGGTAGAAGAGTACAGAGAGGAGGCCGCAGAAAATGAGACAATCGAAGAAGATATTTTCCCGGGTGCTGATTAACAACTGGGGCGGTATCAGCCATAAGGTGATGGAATTCCATGAATATGTGAATCTGTTCAGTGGCAAAAGCGGTTCTGGAAAGTCTACGGTGATGGATGCGATCCAGGTGGTACTGTATGGAAGCGTGGCTTCGACATTTTTGAATAAAGCCGCAGACGATGCCAAGAATAAGCGAAGTGTCTTAAGTTATCTCCGTGGAGCACAGAAGGACGGAACTTCTAATCGAGAAAATGTAGACTTCTGTTCTCAGATTGTACTGGAGATTGCAGATACCGGAAGTAAGCTGACGACTTGTATTGGGGTGGCTTTTGAAGTAGGAAGAAATGATCTGGATCTGAAGAAGTATTGCTTCTTCAGCCATTCTGGGAAGATGCCGGAAGATGAATATCTGACGGAGAGGGGGACCCCCTATACAATAGAACAGTTGAAACGACTGCTGAATCAGCGGAGCAAGTCCGAGGAAAATCGGGGACGAGTGGATGTGAACCGCATTTACCCATCCAAAGAGGCTTATCTGAACACAGTGTATGATTCCATCTTTGGCGGAATTGACCCGGGACGCCTGATGACGATGGAAAAAAGTGCCATTGCTCTTCGGATGACCAACGGGACAGGACAGTTCATCAAGGATTATATGTTCCCGAGAAGTAAGGAAGATACGGTTTCGACCATCAGTGAGCAGTTGGGTGCATACCGGGAGATCAAGGAACGGGTAGAGGATCTGGAACACCGGATTGAGATTCTGGATGAGATCCACAAGTATGATCTGGAACTGGTGCAGGCGAAAGCAGACAAGGTACGTACGGAGAGCGTTCTTCGAATCGTGGAGATAGAGAATTGTAAGACTCGTCTGGAGGCAAAAGAGGAAGACTTAAGAGGAATTCTTGTAAGAATCACGGAACTGGAAGAGAAGAAGACGGATCTGGAAGCGGTGAAGAAGGAGAAGACGGAGAAACTTATCGAAGTAAAGGCAGAGCTTCATGCCAGTGATTACGGCCTGAAGAAGAAAGAACTGGATGATATGGAGACGGCTCTTCAGCTGCTTTCTGGAAATGCCAGACAGTGGCGCGAGATTCTCAATGGACTGAAAGCCTGGGACGAGGATGAGGAGATCAGCAGCTATGTAAGTAATCCAACCTTGCAGGCTCTGGATGATGTGGTCAATGGAGAAGTGTCCATTCAAGCTATTGAAAAGTTGAAAAAAGGAATTCAGAATACGCTGGAGATGATCGGAGAAGAACTGGATGACTTAAATGACACGATCCGTTCGACTACAAAGGAACTGAATGAGAAGAGAGAGATGGTGGAGGACCTGAAAAATGACCGGAAGCCATATCGAAAAGAACTAAAGAGTGCCCGGGCAGAACTGCAGAATGAATTAAGCAGCCGATACGGACATACCATTCATGTGGAAATCCTTGCGGATCTGTTTGATATTACCGAGGAAAAGTGGAAGAATGCCATTGAAGGCAGACTGGGACGGATCAAGCACAGCCTTGTGACGGAGCCACAGTATGCCCTGGAAGCGGCAAAGATATTTCGTAAGATGAAGAAAAAAGAATACGAGGATGTAGAACTGATCAATACATCTGCTATCAAAAGAGACCAGCCACAGGCAGAGACAGGGACATTATATGAAGCTGTTGCAGCAGAGGAGCCTTATGTGGATCTGTGTCTGAGGCGATACTTGGGGCGTATTTATAAATGCGATACAGTGGAAGAACTTCATGAGGTGCGCGATGGCGTAACGCCGGATTGTTATTCTTACAGCAATTATATCTTCCGGCATCTGAGAGAAGCGGACTATGACCGCTATGCCTGCATTGGCACGAAGGTATCTAAGAAGAAGTTAAAGGAGCTGGAGGATGAGGTCTATGAATTAGAGAAGAATCAGCTTGCGGATATGCAGATGCGAGATACATTAAAGCAGGCACAGACTTTTGAACAATTGAACCAGAATCCAGAGCAGTTATTGCAATTGGCAGGGGCCGCAGATGAGCTGGAGAAGTATCTGAAGAAGCAAGATCAGCTTAAAAAAGAACTGAAAGAATTGGAAGATGGTACCTTGACGGCGCAGCTAAAGGCGCAAAAAGAAGAACTCGAACAGGTGATCGAGGAACTGGATGACAGACTTGAGCAGATTGGTGAAGAACGTATTGGGCGTAAGAAGGACCAGGGGTTTGCAGAACGAGATCTGGCCGGATTCCAGGAAAAACTGGCATTCCTTCAGGAGGGCTTTGTCGTTAATGAAGAATTGCTGGAAGAGGTGCAAAAGACGTTGGAAACACAGTCTGAGGTGTCCTACCGTAGGAAACAAAACGACCGTCTGGCAGAATTAACGGAGCAGGAAGAAAGGGCGGAGAAAGCCAGAGCCCTTGCACGAGGCCGGTTTAACCGGGAATATCCGGCGTATGGATTTACCGGAATCGAGCACGGCAATGAAGTGTATGATAAGGTATTGGAGCAGCTGCGCAAGGACTTTGAGCCCAAATATAAAGAAGACTTCGAGAAGCAGTATCGTCTGGTCTACCATTCCCTGCGTGAAAATGTCATTGCCACGATTCACGGTGAGATAAAGGCAGCTTATCGGCATAAGCGAGAGATCAACCGGATGTTATCCAGAATCCGGTTCTCAGACAGTACTTATCAGATTGATATTCTTCCGGCCCAGAATGAGAACGGGCAGTTCTATGAGATGCTGATGGCACCGGAGCTTGACAGCAAAGTGCTGGATAACGATGGATTCGATGGACAGCTGAGTCTGGGAGAAGACGACTTTTACCAGAAATTCGAATCTCAGATTCAGAGATTGACGGAGAAGTTCATGCCACCGCGAGAGGAAGACGGGCAGAATCGGACTCTCCACAAACAGGAGATGGAGAAGTATGCAGATTACCGTAACTATCTGACCTTCAGCATGTATGAGCGTGTAGAAGATGAGCAGGGGAATGTGAAGAAAAATGCGGTAGATGAGATGGCCGGGCGAGATTCCGGCGGAGAGGGACAGAATCCAAAATATGTGGCACTTCTGGCTGGATTTGCTATGTTATATATGCAGCAGAGTAACCGTGAGTCCAAGATACGGCTGGTGCTTTTGGACGAGGCATTTTCTAAGATGGACAAAGAGCGAAGTGAAGTGTGCCTGCGTTATGCGAGAGAGCTGGAATTGCAGCTGATCGTCTGTGTGCCGGACGAGCGCCTTCAGTCGTTGATTCGGAACGTGGACAGTGTCTACGGATTCCGCAGACATCAGAATCAGATCTCGATGATGCATATTGATAAAGGAAATTATCTGGAGCTGATCGAGGGACAGACAGAGGAGCTTCAGAATCTTGATGCCTAAGGAGAGAAGAAGTGGCAAAGAAAGAGAAGAAGGATGGAACAAAAGAAACAATAACACTGATGCGTTGGCTGATCAGTCAGATTGATGGGGAAGCCTATCGGAGAGGAACGCTCTCTGGAGAGAGGCATCCCATGGTGGACCAGAAGCTGATCCGCCTCCTTGGAGGTCAGAAGAATCTCTTGTCACAGGCTAGAGAGCTGGAACGTGATATTGTGCTTGGACAATCCGGGAAGATCCGATTCGAATGGCGCGATATGAATATGGATATAAAAAAGATTCATTATTCCATAGATATTATGCCGGAACTCTGCAGAAGAGAAGGAATGGAAGACCCGAGATGCAGACAGCTACGGTATATTTCCCAGATGAAGAAATGGAAAGAGAAGGCAGAAGGTACTTGGCTTGCCGGTTATTATGCAGAAGAGATCTGTAAATTGGAAAGAGGACTCTGCTCTCTGGCATTTCAAAAAGATATGGAAGATGAGAAGCTATATCAATGTCTGGATGAAATGATTCATTTACAAGAGCCGGTAGAAAAACGGATATTCAGCGCCCGAGTATTCCGTAATGTGAAGATACCAGAAGAACGACTGACGCCATCGAAGATATTTGAACAGAAGTATGAAAGTAAAGTAATCACTATTTTGAGGCATTCGCCGGAATATGCCGATGGAATGAGTGATGATGAACTATTGAAAGTTCATGGTATCTTATCTTATGCGCAGACATTAGAGTGGAAAGGACCGCTGGTATATCTTTTGGATGGAACGGTGGCTATTGATACTTCTCTGAATCGATATGGAACAATCCTTGGGGCTCAGGCTCTGGAGCATGCTATGCCAAAGTCCCTTGCAGGTGTAAAGAAGATCATCGTTATAGAGAATAAGGCTAATTATGAGAAGATGCAGTATCAAGAGGATGTATTGTATATTTTCTGTCATGGATTTTTCTCACCGAAAGAAGTACGATTTTTAAAGACACTGAAGGATGTAGTTGACGCAGGAACTGAATATTGGCACTGGGGAGACTTGGATTATGGAGGAATCCGGATCTTTCAGTTCAACAAAGAAAACGTAATTCCAGAATTACGACCGTACAAGATGAGTAAGGAAGATTATATCCAGGCAATGGAACTTGGGGCCGGCGTAGAGATAGAAGCCGGGAAGAAAGAGCGGCTTGCTGCCATGAATGCCGGCGAACTGGAAGAATTAAAGAAATGTATACTGGAATTTGGTCAGGAAATTGAGCAGGAATTACTGGTGTGATGAACAGAAGAATTCACAATGACAAAAGCTCCCAGGAGAAGGATCTTTTGTTATTAAAAAATATAATTAGGTACCTTGATAAATGGAAAGAAATATTATATTATTTAGGTACCGAGATAAAAAGGAGGAATAATCATGACATCAGAAAATAAAGAAGTATGCACACAGTGCCCGAATCACTGCCCGATATCGGATTTGAAATGTGGAAGAGGAAGAAGAGCTATGCTTGGTGAAGGGCAAGAGCATGGAGAGATGCACGAGCGTGGAGAAGGAAGAGGACATGGAGAAGGAAGAGGACGTGGAGAAGGAAGAGAACGCAGAGGACATGGCAGACATCACGGACATGGAGAACACGGCAGCCATGATGAGCAGTCAGACCATCATGGAGAACATAGAGGAATGCACGAAGAAGACAGTCTGGCAGGACTGATGCATGCGACTGGACATTTCCTTCATCGTAGAGGTCGTCAGGGCGGCGGACAGGAAGGGATTCTTGCAATACTTGCTGAGAAGGGACAGATGAGTCAAAAAGAACTACAGGACATTCTTAGAATTCAGCCGGGCTCTATAAGTGAAATATTGTCAAAACTGGAGATGAAAGGTCTTATTATTCGTCAGAAAGACGAAGATGACAGAAGGAAAAGCATTGTGCAGTTGACGGATGAAGGCAGATCTGTGTTAGAGAAAGGCAATCCAAGGATGGACGAGTCCGCTTTATTCGAAGTGTTGAATGCTGAAGAACAGGCGGAATTAAAGCTACTGTTAAAAAAGCTCCTGGATTTCTGGAAAAATTAATTTATTGATATTGATTGCTTATTGATGATCGAATTGCTGCTTTTCTTATTTACTTGTCTTTACAGGAATCCCGGCGTAAAGCAATCACTGCAAGCATATCACCAAGTGCCGTAAAGCTGGCAGCCATGATGGAAAGTTCATCATCAGAGAGACATTCGGACAATTTGCAGGCGATTGTGGAAAGGAAACATAAAAAATGATCGAATAAATGAGCAGATAGCTCGATAAATGAAAAAAGTGGAAGAATTTTCTTGTTCAACTTGTACATTTTTTTTAAAAAGAAATTGTGCTAGTATTTTTTTAACAAAAAAAAGGAGAGATTGTAATGAGCAAGAAAACTGTAGTATTTCAGAACTTGGATGAAATCGTCAGATTTGTCCATAAGACAGAAAAATATCCATTTGATATGGATATGAAACGCGGTAAATTTATTGTAGACGCAAAATCTCTATTAGGAATTGTAAATATGGGTTTTAACAAAGAGATTGAATTGAAAGTCTACATGGACGATTGTCAAGATTTTTGGAAAGATATAGAAGAATTTGTTGCAGCGTAAGTTAGAAAACTTGTGCAGAAAAACTCCTTGGCGTATAATAGGTGCGGTGAGGAGTTTTTTATATTATGAGAGAAATAAGAAAAATAGACCGAAGTAATTATTTGTTTAGCAATAAGATGTTGCTGTCATTGATTGTCCCTCTTGTCATTGAGCAGCTGTTGTCTGTGCTTGTCGGAATGGCGGATTCTATCATGATTGCAAGCGTGGGAGAAGCGGCTGTGTCTGGGGTCTCGCTGGTGGATCAGATTATGGTTCTGCTCATTAATATGTTCGCGGCACTGGCGACCGGAGGTGTGGTCGTGGCGGGCCAGTATCTCGGACAGAAAAAGCAAGAGCAGGCATGCCGTTCCGCTACACAGCTGGTGTGGTTCATCACCATTTGCGCAATCGTTATCACCTTGATGGTATACGCAGGAAAATACGTAATCCTGCATGGAATCTTTGGAAAGATCAAACCAGATGTCATGCACCATGCGAACATCTATCTTCTGATCGTAACGGCTTCCATTCCATTTATGGCTTTATATAATGGAGGAGCAGCCATCTTCCGTGCTATGGGGAATTCCAGAATACCTATGCAGGTATCCATTATAATGAATATTATCAACATCGGCGGAAATGCAATTTTGATCTATGGATTTCACAGAGGAACAGAAGGTGTGGCAATACCGACGCTGGTATCCCGTATGGCAGCAGCTGTCATTATCATTACGCTGCTTTGCAATCAAGAACTGACCCTGCATATAGAGAAGACCTTCCGATATCGTGTTGACTGGAATCTTGTCAAGAAAATCCTGAGTATCGGAGTACCGAATGGACTGGAAAACAGTATGTTCCAATTGGGGAAAATACTGGTGTTAAGCCTGATCTCGACTTTTGGAACTTATGCGATTGCGGCTAACGCAGTAAGTAACGCCATCGCCCTGTTCCAGATTCTGCCCGGTATGGCAATCTCATTTGCAGTCACTACCGTCATCTCAAGATGTGTCGGTGCCGGTGATTACGAACAGGTAAAATATTACAACAAAAAGTTACTGATCATTACTTATGTAAGCATGGCGGCAACAGTAGGCTTTATCTTCCTGATCCTGCCATTCATCCTAAGAGCATACAATCTGTCAGATCTGACAGCAGAAACAACCAGACAGATCATACATTTCCACGGAATCAGCGCCGTCCTCATATGGCCGCTCGCATTCACACTTCCAGGAACATTCCGGGCTTCCGGCGATGCCAAGACCTGCATGATCATCTCTATCACATCCATGTGGATCTTCCGGATCGCATTCAGCTACATCCTTGGAAAATATCTCGGCATGGGCGTGTTCGGTGTGTGGGTAGCCATGGTCATCGACTGGGTATTCCGCACCATCTGCTTCATCATCCGCTACTTCAGAGGGAATTGGAAAAAAGATGCAATCGTATAATTGGGGACGGGGGTTTTTTCATTTTCCTCCGTCCCAGATTCGATTTGCCGTGTCCCTTTTTGAAAAATCGGTGTCCCCCTATTGTAAATATTTCGCCGCTATTTTATAATATAATTTACCGGCAAATGAAAATGCCGTTTTGATAGGAGAGAAAATATCAGGGAGGAACACAGGTGAAAAGAGAGTTAGTAATTGTCATTGATTTTGGCGGCCAGTACAATCAGCTGGTAGCGAGACGTGTCAGAGAATGTAACGTATACTGTGAAATCTACTCTTATAAGACAGACCTTGAGAAGATTAAAGAGATGAATCCGAAGGGAATCATTCTCACAGGAGGACCAAACAGTTGCTATGAGGCAGATTCTCCGACTTACCAGAAAGAGTTGTTCGAACTTGGCATTCCGGTTCTGGGATTGTGTTATGGAGCTCAGCTTATGATGCATGTGCTCGGCGGCAAGGTGGAAAGAGCCGATGTCAGAGAGTATGGAAAAACAGAGGTACTTATTGATAAAACAGATTCTGCGGTATTCCAGGGAGTATCACCGAAGACTGTCTGCTGGATGAGTCATTTTGATTATATCTCCAAAGCAGCTCCGGGATTCGAGATTACTGCGCACACGGCAGACTGCCCGACAGCAGCTCTGGAAAATGCGGAAGCAGGCTTGTATGCGATTCAGTTTCATCCAGAGGTTCTGCATACAGTAGAAGGAACCAAGATGTTGTCAAATTTTGTGCTTGGCGTCTGTGGCTGTGCCGGAGACTGGAGAATGGATTCTTTTGTAGAAGAATCTATCAAGCAGATTCGTGAAAAAGTTGGAAATGGAAAAGTGCTTTGTGCATTATCCGGTGGCGTGGATTCTTCTGTGGCAGCAGTATTGTTGTCCAAAGCAGTCGGTGATCAGCTGACATGTGTATTCGTGGATCATGGACTTCTTCGTAAAAATGAGGGAGATGAAGTGGAAGCAGTCTTCGGACCAGATGGAAATTATGACCTGAACTTTATCCGTGTCAATGCACAGCAGAGATTCTATGACAAGCTGGCCGGGGTAGAAGAGCCGGAGAGAAAACGTAAGATTATCGGAGAAGAATTTATCCGTGTCTTTGAAGAAGAAGCAAAGAAGATTGGCGCAGTAGACTTTCTTGTTCAGGGAACCATCTACCCAGATGTTGTAGAAAGTGGTCTTGGCGGTGAATCAGCTGTCATCAAGTCCCACCACAATGTTGGAGGATTGCCGGACTATGTTGATTTTAAAGAAATTATCGAGCCGCTTCGTGATCTTTTTAAAGATGAAGTAAGAAAAGCAGGACTGGAGCTTGGTATTCCAGAAAAACTTGTATATCGCCAGCCGTTCCCGGGTCCTGGCCTTGGAATCCGTATCATCGGCGAAGTTACCGCTGAGAAAGTAAAAATCGTGCAGGATGCAGATGCCATTTATCGTGAAGAGATGGACGCGGCAGGCATGAACAAGACCGTAGGCCAGTATTTCGCAGCGCTTACCAATATGCGAAGCGTTGGGGTTATGGGAGATGAAAGAACTTATGACTATGCGGTGGCATTGAGGGCTGTGAATACAATTGACTTTATGACAGCTGAAGCAGCTGAAGTTCCATATGCAGTACTGCAGAAAGTTATGAGCAGGATTATCAATGAAGTAAAAGGCGTGAATAGGGTAATGTATGACCTGACCAGTAAACCGCCAGGCACAATAGAGTTTGAATAATGAAAAAATTCTGGAAACCCTTATAAACAGGGCATTTCCGGGCACAAGAAGTTCTATTTGATAACAAAATGATAACACCGGATATTTAGGTAGTATTTATCAGCAATCCGGTGGTTGTCAGGTAATATGTGTGAAACCAACAAAAAAGGTCTTACTGAATTGAGTGAAATCAATTTGGTAAGGCCTTTTTTCGTTGGTTTTTATGTTGTTTTTTTCGGGTAATTGTACCGCCACTGGTCATATTCTTCTTTGGTGATCTCCCCGGATTTTAGTTTTTCTGCCTGTTCCTGCCATGCGTAGAACATATCAAACATAGAAAGGTAGGTGGTTCCTTTGGACTTATCCAGCCGGAGACAGAGTTCTCCGTCAATTTCTCCAATATGAAGTCCGTAAAGGTCTTCTAATGTAAATAAGGTGTGCATCAGCCCAACATAACTGTCAATGTCCGGTACAGCGAGTGCATGAGGGGAGACCTCAAAAATGTCAGCCAGTGCATTCAGATAGTTTTCCTTTGGACTGCGAGAGCCTTTTTCGTACTGTGCAATGCGGACATCAGCCTGTGATTCGCTGAATCCCAGCTGTTGACCTAAATATTTCTGCGTGAATCCACGCAGAAGTCGAAAATGATGAATTCTTTCTCCTATTGCCATGCTCATATCTCCTGTCTTTTACTTGATAAATTGAGTATAGCATATATGTATAGTACAGACAAGGAGAAACCATACAAAAAAGTATAGAATTTTTGTTTTGAAACACTTGACCAATACAAAAAAGTATAGTATCATACGGACTATACAGAAATGTATAGTGAGAAACGAAGGAGGGATTTTACAATGAGTAAAATGTTTATGAATGTAAAAGAGGTCATGGAAGTTCTGGAAGTATCGGAATCCTACGCTTATAAGCTGATGAAAAGGCTGAACAGGGAATTACAGGCGATGGGATGCCAGACAATTGCAGGAAAAGTTGACCGGAAGTATTTTTACGAACAGTTCTACGGAACGAGATCAAACGATGGGAGGAATTAAGAATGGCAATTTACAAGACTGAAAGCAATAACACATGGTACGTTATGGTACGGTATCAGGACTGGACCGGCGAACGTAAGCAGAAATGCAAAAGAGGATTTGCAACAAAAAGAGAAGCTGCACAGTGGGAGCAGCAGTTCATACTCCAGAAGAAAGCCAGTATGGATATGGAACTGGAGAGCTTCTGCAAATTATATGAGGAAGATGTGAGACCAAGGCTGAAAAAGAGTACCTGGCTTACAAAGGAAAATATTATCAAGTCCAAGATTTTACCCTATCTGGGAAAAAGAAAGGTGTCAGAAATCACCGCAAAGGATGTTTTGGACTGGCATAATGAGCTTCGCAAATTGACAAGCAGGAAAGGAAAACCTTTATCCCCTACTTATCTGAAAACAATCCATGGACAGTTGAGTACGATTTTCAACCATGCGATCAAGTTTTATGATCTTAGCATGAATCCGGCAAGGAAAGCTGGCACAATCGGCTCAGAAGAAAGCAAGGAAATGCTCTTCTGGACAAAGGCAGAGTATAAACAGTTTTCAGAAGAAATGATGGATAAACCACTTTCCTACTATGCGTTCCAGTTATTGTACTGGTGCGGAATCAGATCCGGGGAGCTTTTGGCTTTAACTCCTGCGGATTTCGATTTCCAGAAGAGAACGTTGCGGATCAACAAATCCTATCAGCGTTTAAAGGGAGAAGATGTGATCAGCACTCCGAAAACAAAGAACAGTGTCCGTACTGTAACTATGCCAAAGTTCTTATGTGACGAAATGCAGGATTGTTTGAAGTTATATTACAGCCTGCAGCCGGATGACCGTATTTTCCCTGTAACTAAGTATTATCTGAACCATGAAATGGAAAGAGGATGCAAAGCAAGCGGTGTGAAAAAAATCCGGGTGCATGATCTCAGACACAGCCATGTCTCTTTGCTGATTAACATGGGCTATACAGCACTGGCAATCGGAAAAAGGGTTGGTCATTCAGCAGAAAAGATCACTTACCGATATGCGCATCTGTTCCCGTCCGTACAGCAGGATATGGCAGACCAGTTGGATGCAGAAAACATGAATGAAGAACCAAATGATAGGGAAGGAGGACTTGCGTATGTCAGCTAAATGTTTGGATAGACAGGGGCGTTGGAGAAATAAAACGGTAGCTTTTCGGGTATCACCGGAGGAGGATGAACTTCTGGAAACAGCGGTTAAATTGTCCGGTCTGACTAAACAGGATTATATTATCCGAAGATTGCAGGAAAAAGAGGTTGTAGTGACAGGAAATCCGAGAGTGTATAAGGCGTTGAAAAATGAACTGGCAAAGGTTCTGAATGAACTGAAACGTTTGAAAAAGGGTGATGATGTGCCGGAGGATTTACTGGAAGTAATCCGGCTGATCACAGTGACGATGGATGGCATGAAGGAAGAATAGAAAATGCCTTTAAGTGTCGGCAAACACCTAAAGGCAGAGATTTGGTAGAATACTCACCAAAAACTTTCTACGAGTATTCTATCAAAATCTCCACTTCCTTTCAACGGGAAAATAAGGAGGAACGATGGAAACGAACAGAGTAGAGACAAAGAAAACAGAAATAAAAAGGACGGAGTCGGATCTGAAGCTGATAAATATGGAATCAGTGGAAGTAGAGCAGATTGAATGGCTGTTCTATCCGTTTATTCCTTTTGGAAAAGTAACGATTATTCAGGGAGATCCGGGAGAAGGAAAGACTACGATGGTACTTCAGATTATTGCGAAGTTGACCAAAGGCGAAAAAATTCTTCCAGAGCAACAACAGGCAACAGACGAGAAGGATAGAGCAGAAAAGAACGTTGACTCTGATGCGAATCCAGTGGAAAGCCCGATAGAACCTGTGAATGTTATTTATCAGACTGCAGAAGATGGATTGGGCGATACTATCAAGCCTCGACTTCTTGCAGCTGGTGCAGATTGTTCCAGAGTGATGGTAATTGATGATAACGATCGGGCATTGACCATGATGGATGCCAGATTGGAAGAAGCTATCATACAGACAAAAGCCCGTCTGGTAGTTTTAGATCCAATACAGGGATTTCTTGGAGCAGAGGTGGATATGCACCGGGCAAATGAAATCCGTCCGTTAATGAAGCGTGTGGCAGTGCTTGCAGAGAAATACCACTGTGCAATCATTCTGATCGGGCATATGAACAAAAACAGTAACGGAAAATCTTCTTACCGTGGATTGGGTTCGATTGATTTTCAGGCGGCAGCCAGAAGTGTGCTGATTGTTGGGCGGATTAAAGATGAACCGGAAATCCGTGTGGTATGCCATGTGAAAAGTTCCCTTGCACCGGAAGGGAAATCAATTGCATTCCGATTAGATAAGGATACTGGATTCGAGTGGATCGGGGAATACGACATTAGTGCGGATGATCTGCTCAGTGGTGACAGCAGAGGTCAGAAAAGCCGGAAGGCAAAGGAGTTTCTGTTGGAAATATTGGCTGATGGTGGCATGGCACAGAAAAAGATTGAAGAAGAAGCGGAAAAACGAGGAATTAAGAAGAAAACCCTACGGAACGCAAAACTGGAACTGGAGATTGATTCGGTGAAACGTGGAAATCAATGGTTCTGGATGCTTCCAGAATAAAAGGAAGATGGCAAGATGACTATTTCTTAAGAACAGGGCATCTTGCCACCTTGAAAGGAGACAACATGGAAATAAAAAATGTACAGATACCATTTGCCTTGTTTAGACAGCTGGTTTCCTATCATTTGATGGAAGATCAAAGCTGTTCGGAGGAAATTTGCAAAGGGCTTATGGAGAAAGTGGAGCGTATGGCAAACCGGCAGTTATATACACAGTCGAAAACTGCTCCGACAGAGGAAGAACGGGAAAAGTCCCGTCAGGAATATCTGGACAGGCGGGGAATACCGGAAAGCTTTCGATGGTAACAGTTCTTGTTGTCTGTCCTATGACAGGAGCGTGTCACGCACCTGTAGATAGCAGACAAGGAGAAAGCTGGTAAGATGCAAGACGGAAGGTTGTGGATAAAACGACAGTGCGTTGGTGGTTTGATGGCTGTGAAGGATGCCCTGAAACG